>NZ_JACIYP010000058.1 GCF_014359905.1 Hoeflea sp.
GGCAGGCATCGCCGCCTACCTGATGTGGACCGGCGCCATCAGCGCGCTTTGACCCCCCCCCCTTGAATTGTGGAGCCCCGAGATGAACGCGGAAATGAAGTTTGGGGTCCATTCGGAAACCGGCAAACTGCACCAGGTGATCGTCTGCCGCCCGGGCCTTGCCCATCGGCGCCTGACGCCAGCCAATTGTCAGGAATTGCTTTTTGACGACGTATTCTGGGTCAAGCAGGCGCAAAAGGACCATGACGTCTTTGCCGCAACCATGCGCGCCGAAGGCGTCGAGGTGCTGGATGTCAACGTGCTTCTGGCCGAGACGCTGGACACGACAGACGGCCGCGCCTTCGTGTTGGACCACCGGATCAACGCCGATCAGGTCGGCGTTGGCATGATCGACGAATTGCGCGCCTGGATGGAGGAACTGCCACGACCCAAGCTGGCCGAATACCTTTTGGGCGGATTGGCTGCAGACGAGTTGCCTTTCAAGCCGACGGGGCTGTTCGGCAGCTATCTCGGCCATCATGGGTTCATCCTGCCGCCTCTGCCGAATGCGCTTTTCACCCGCGACAACTCTGCCTGGATTTATGATGGCGTTGTCGTGAACCCGATGTACTGGGCCGCACGCCGCCCGGAAACCTTGCTGAACACGGCGATCTACCGGTTTCACCCTGCGTTTGCCGGCAAGGCCGAAATCCATTGGGGCGATCCGACCAAGGAGCACGGGCTGGCCACGCTTGAGGGCGGCGACATCATGCCGGTCGGAAACCGCACGGTTCTGGTCGGCATGGGCGAGCGGTCGTCGCCGCAGGGCATCGGACAGCTGGCAGAGGCGCTGTTCGCCAAGGGTGTGGTGGACCGCGTTCTGGTCTTCCGCATTCCGAAGTCGCGCGCGGCTATGCACCTTGACACCGTGTTTACGCTTTGTGGTGGGGATGTGGTGACGACCTTCAAGGAGGTTGCCGACGAATTGGTGTGCTACGACATCCGTCCCGGTGAGGGAACGGCGCCATTGGCGTTCCGCCACGACCGGCGCCCGATCTTCGAGATCGTGGCGGAGGTACTGGGCTACAAGAAACTGCAGATCGTGCCGACCGGCGGCAATACCGAAGAAGAGCGCGCCCGCGAGCAATGGAACGATGGCAACAATGTGCTGGCGCTGCGCCCCGGCGTCGTAATCGGCTATGACCGTAACGACGATACCAATGCCGCGCTCAAGGCCGTCGGCATCGAGGTGCTGGCAATTCCCGGCGCGGAGCTTGGCCGTGGCCGCGGTGGTGGGCATTGCATGAGCTGCCCGACCATCCGCGATGCAACATGATTTCAAGGGATCGAGACAATGGCTTTCAATCTGAAAAACCGCAGCTTTTTGACGCTGCGCGATTACACTCCAAAAGAGATCAGTTTCCTCATCAAGCTCGCGGCAGATCTCAAGACCGCAAAATACGCCGGCACCGAAGTCCCGAGGCTTCAGGGCAAGGATATCGTCCTGATCTTCGAAAAGGATTCGACCCGGACCCGCGTCGGCTTCGAGGTCGCCGCCTATGATCAGGGGGCTCGTGTCACCTATTTGGGACCAACCGGCAGCCACATCGGTCACAAGGAATCGGTCAAGGACACCGCCCGCGTTCTGGGGCGGGTTTATGATGCGATTGAATATCGCGGATTTGGTCAGGAGATCGTGGAGCAACTGGCCAAATATTCCGGTGTTCCAGTCTATAACGGATTGACCACGGAGTTCCACCCGACCCAGATTCTTGCCGACTTCCTGACCATGCAGGAGCATGTCGAAAAGCCGCTGCACCTGGTGTCCTATGCCTTCATAGGTGACGCAGCCAACAACATGGGCGACAGCCTGCTGATCGGCGGCGCCAAGATGGGTATGGACGTGCGGCTATGCGCGCCTAAGGCATGCTGGCCGTCAGCGGACATCCAGGATGAGGCCCGGGACATTGCTACTGAAACAGGCGCGCGGATCATGATCACCGACGACGTCGATGCCGCCGTGAATGGTGTCGATTTCATCTACACCGACGTCTGGGTCTCGATGGGGGAACCCCAGGAGAAATGGGCCGAGCGGATCGAACTGCTGATGCCCTATCAGGTCAACGCGGCGCTGATGGCCAGAACCGGCAATCCGCGAACCCGCTTCATGCATTGCCTGCCCGCGTTCCATAATACAGAGACATCCGTGGGTGCCGACATCGAGGCCAAATTCGGCATCAGCGCGATGGAAGTAACCGAGGAGGTGTTCGAGAGCCCGGCCTCGATCGTCTTCGAACAGGCCGAGAACCGACTACATACGATCAAGGCGGTGCTTGTCGCCACGTTGGGTGCCTGAGGTGCTGGTGGTCGCCGCTCTTGGTGGCAATGCACTGTTGAAACGCGGTGAGCCGCTGACGGCTGAGGCGCAGCGCGCCAATGTGCAACAGGCTGCCAAAGCCCTGGCCGCGATCGTACGGGCGGGACACCGTCTGGTCGTCACTCACGGCAACGGGCCGCAGGTCGGCCTTCTGGCGTTGCAGGGTGCATCCTACAAGCCCGATGAGGCCTATCCCCTCGACGTGTTGGGCGCCGAGACAGAGGGCATGATCGGCTACATGATCGAACAGGAACTCGAAAACGCGCTCGGCCACGACCGGCCGGTGGCGACCCTGCTCACGCAGATCATCGTGGATGGTCGCGATCCGGCCTTTGCAAAGCCGACGAAATTCGTGGGCCCTGTCTACGATAGAGAAGAAGCCGAAACAAAGGCGCGGGCCGCCGGTTGGGCGATTGCCGCAGATGGCCCGAAGTGGCGGCGCGTCGTGGCATCGCCCAAGCCGGAAGAGATCCCTGATCTGCGTGTTCTCAAGCTGTTGCTGGATCAAGGGGTGATCGTCATCTGCGCCGGCGGTGGCGGCATCCCCGTCGTCCGGCGCAGCGATGGAAGCCTGATCGGCATCGAGGCGGTCATCGACAAGGATGCAGCCAGCGCACTGCTTGCCCGGCAGCTCGGCGCCGATGCGCTTCTGCTTCTGACCGATGTCGATGGCGTCTATCGGGACTTCGGAACGGAACGCGCGGCGCGGATCGCCGAACTGACAGTGGCCGAGGCGCGTGCCCTCGATGCGCCCGCTGGTTCCATGGGGCCAAAGCTGCGCGCCGGATCTGATTTCGCTACGGCCGGCCGCTTCACCGGCATCGGTCGGCTGGAGGACGCCATCGCAATCCTCGACGGCCGCACCGGCACGCGCATCGTCACACCGGACGAGGCTCAGGAAGAACCTGGTGGAGCGCTCGTCTGATACATTCGGTGACTTTCCGGACGGCAAAGGAAGCAAGGTTCGGCAATCTCGTCAAATAGGTCTCCGCCAGTGATGTGCCCAAGGCGAATATGCTCCGGTGCGAGTGCATGGTGTTCACCACGCTGCCCGTCAGGTTCATCACAGGTTTGTTTCCCTCCGAGAAAGGTCTGCAGTTTGATATTGTCCACTATGAAACAGCAGGGGCCAGCACCGTCACATCAGGGCCTCACTCAGGCCGAGGCCGAGGCCCGGCTTGCTGCCGAGGGCTACAACGAACTGCCGCGTGCGCGTCGTCGGACACCCTTACGGATCGTGTTCGAGGTCCTGCGCGAACCGATGCTGGCGCTCTTGATCGCGGGGGGTATGGTCTATCTTCTGCTCGGCAGCCTGGAAGAGGCGCTGGTTCTGCTGGCCTTCGCCTGCTTGTCGGTGGGTATTACCGTGGTTCAAGAGGCCCGGACCGAACGGGTGCTGGAGGCGCTGCGCGATCTGACGAGCCCGCGCGCCCTCGTGATCCGGGACGGCGATCGGCTGCGGATCGCCGGGCGCGAGGTGGCACGCGGCGATCTGATCGTGCTGGCAGAAGGCGACAGGGTACCCGCCGACGCGGTGCTTCTTGAGGCAACGGGCCTTTCGGCCGATGAATCCCTCCTGACAGGAGAGGCCGTTCCTGTGCGCAAGCGGGTGGGAACGCTCGATCCCGACACCCGTCCGGGCGGTGAGGATCTGCCCGTGGTCTTCTCGGGCAGCCTCATCGTGGGTGGTTCGGCCATCGCCGAGGTTAAGGCGACCGGGCCTGCCAGCGAGATCGGCAAGATCGGCGCCTCGCTCGCCACGCTGGAAACCGAGACGCCACATCTGCAGCGCCAGATGCGGAGGCTGGTCATCTGGTTCGCCGCGCTGGGGGGCGCGGTCAGCGTGGCGGTCGTGGTTCTCTATGGTCTGTTGCGCGGCGGCTGGTTGGAGGGGGTTCTTGCGGGCATCGCCGTGGGCATGTCGATGCTGCCCGAGGAATTCCCGATGGTGCTGGCCGTCTTCATGGCGATGGGCGCGTGGCGGATCTCGAAGGTCAGGGTGCTGACGCGCCGGGCTTCGGCCATCGAGACGCTGGGCGCGGCCTCGGTGCTTTGCACCGACAAGACGGGCACCCTGACCGAAAACCGCATGACGATCGCCGAACTCCGCCTGCCCGACGGAACGGCTGCGAGGGTCGACGACACGGCTTTGCCCGAAGCTTTTCGCGAGCTTGCGGCGGCGGGGGTCATGGCCTCGGCCCCCGAGCCGTTCGACCCGATGGAAAAGGCGTTTCATGCGCTGGCCGCTGCGGACCTGCGCCCGGGCGAGACCTTGCCCGGCGGGGGCCGGACGCTGGTGCGCAGCTATCCTCTGGCACACGACCTTCTCGCCATGTCGCAGGTCTGGGCAACCGACGGTACGGGCTGGCAGATCGCGGCCAAGGGCGCGCCCGAAGCGATGGCCGATCTGTGCGCGCTCGATGCGGCCGCGCGCGCCGCCGTTACGGCACAGGTGAACGACATGGCCAAAATCGGCCTGCGCGTGCTGGGCGTGGCCGAGGCCGCGTTTTCTGGCGCCGGACTGCCAGACAGCCAGCGCGCGTTCGCCTTTCGCTTTCTGGGCCTCGTGGGTCTCGCCGATCCCCTGCGCGCCTCGGTGCCCGAGGCGGTGGCGCTGTGCCGCAGCGCGGGGATCCGCGTCATCATGATCACTGGCGACTACCCGTCCACAGCGCAGGCCATCGCGGCGCAGGCTGGATTGCAGGGCGGACGCGTGATCGACGGCACCGAACTTCAGGCCATGACGGACGCCGATCTGGCAAGAGCTGTGAAGGATGTCACTATCTTCGCTCGCATCATGCCCGAGCAGAAGCTGCGCATCGTCAATGCGCTGAAGGCTAATGGCGGCGTGGTCGCAATGACCGGCGACGGGGTGAACGATGCCCCCTCCCTGAAGGCCGCCGATATCGGCGTAGCCATGGGTGGGCGCGGCACGGATGTGGCGCGCGAGGCGGCCAGCATCGTGCTGCTGGATGACGATTTCGGGTCTATCGTCACCACCGTGCGGTTGGGGCGGCGCATCTACGACAACCTGCGCAAGGCGATGAGCTTCATTCTGGCGGTGCATGTGCCGATCGCCGGACTGGCGCTGATGCCGCTTCTGTTCGGCATGCCGATCTTGTTCGGCCCCATGCACATCGCTTTTCTGGAGATGGTGATCGACCCCGTCTGTTCGCTCGTGTTTGAGGCCGAGACCGAGGAGGACGGCGTAATGGACCGCCCGCCGCGCCCACCCGCCGAGCCCCTGTTCTCCCTCCCCACCATCGTGTGGAGCGTGGTCCAGGGTGCGATGGTGCTGGGTGTGACCGCCACGATCTTCGCGCTTGGTCCCGGTTACGGGCTTGACGCCGATCAGGTTCGCGGGCTGACCTTCGCTTCGCTGGTCTTTGGGATCGTTGCGCTGATCTTCGTGGACCGCTCGCAATCGTCCTCCATCATCACTGCAATCCGGCGGCCCAACCGGGCGCTGGCGGTTGTACTTCCGATCGTAGCCGTCCTGCTGGCAGTCACCTTGTTCTGGCAGCCCGCCCGCGATCTGTTTGGTTTCGCGGCACTGGCCCCGGTATTCCTGGCCGTCCCTCCACTTGCGGGGCTGGCCGTGCTGCTGGTGCTCGAAGCGCTCAAGCCGATCTGGCGGCGAACCGTCCGCGTTGGCGCAACAATGCAATAGCGGATCTGCGGAAGGTGCTGTTGAACGAATGGCCTGACGATTAATCTTCCACTTACCCCGGATAGATCGGTTCTGCTGCAAAATATTTGAGACCGGTAATTTCACTGGGGTCAGGCGGCATGCAGGAGGGGCGGTTCTGGTTTGAATAGCGGTGGCACGTTCGCTTCAGGCTGTCGGAAAGGTGCCCGCAATCGATCGCGAAGTTCGCCATTTGCCTCCGCAGTTCGAACCTGCATGAGCATATTCGCGCCGTGGAGCGACCACCGCATCTGCTGCTTCTTCACCATCCGCTTGCCGACGAGGGAATTCACTACCGACTCGGCGAGGGTCGTGGCATCACGGAGCCCGGCTCGGTGGCGCTTTCCATAGTCGACAATCTCACCATGGTTCGAGCGGATATAGGTCAGGAGTTGAACGCCGAGGCTGTGTAGCCGTGCGGTCGAGAACTCACTTACCTGCGGTAATCCCTGCAGCTTCGCCAGGAGCCGCTCCAGGTCCCGGATCGCGCGATCCACGCGGCCGTGCCACAAACGCCATTTCACGGCTCTGATATCTCTATCGATGGTTGGAAGCGCTTCAATGGGGCTGGGCTGCGATCGCGCGATGTGATCGGCAATCTGCTGCATGGGCTGGATCTTCATGGCGATGTGGAACCAGTCGATGATGTGGGTTGTCGGCTTCGGCATGGCGCGGGGCACCCGCTTGAGAACTTCTGCGCCATCCGAAATCACCGTCACATCGCCAAAGCCGCGATATCCGACTCCTTCAAGCGCGTGGAGGGCGCGATCGCGAATTGCTTGCTGGGCGGTGCTACCGGTGACGAAATAGCGGCCACGTGGTTCGCCTCGTCCTCCGCGGCCGCATCGGGCAATGACGAGCTCGAAGTTTCGCGCTGCATTGGGCTCTGCGCTGCGAACATGAGCGGTATCGATGCTGATGACGAATTCCTTGCGGCGATCCCGGGAAGCTGCATCTCAAGCTGGCGACGGTCATCCGCTTGTGCTCTTGCCTTCCATGTTTCCCGTACAATCTGGTCATCGAGCCGTTCGCCGATCCTGATGGTCCGCTTGCGTACGGTCGCGTACGTCTCGGTGGGTTCAATCGGCAGGAACTCGGCCAGCACCTTGGCTGCCTGCCGGTAGGGCATCATGCTTCCCAAACGGGCTGTCAGCTCCATCAGTTCGGACGTCGCTCAATCGGGGCAGATTTCCTTCAGCGGCGCGACGGCGCCGTCCATGCCCGGATGGCAATCCTGGCACAGCATCCAGCGAGGATTACGGACCTCCACCGTGCCGAAGACGGTTCGGATCCGGCGTGATGTGTAGTCCTTGACCGGCCGGAACGTGTGGCAGTCGGGCAGACCCGACGGAAGAGGGAGTAGGTCTCCGCCTCATGGGCTACGACTGTGCTTTGAAGCGCCGTCATAATCGTCTTGCCGTCCTCAATCGACAGGCCAATGTCGCCGTCAAACAGACGTTTCCCAACTCTTGTCGATACGAACCGCCTTCCGGTAAACCTCGCCGAACTCGTTCTTCCCCTCGATCGTGATCGTCCATTCCGCCACCATCGCTGCCTCTCCGAATAAAGCGATGCTGATGGACTGCACTGACCTAACAAACGTTGTCCGACCCCAGAGAAATTACCGGTCTCCAATGAACCGCATCATATACATCGTCGGCTTCGTGGTCATCGTCCTGGTCATCCTGGGCTTTTTCGGCCTGCGCTGATCGAAGAACTGCAGCGACGCGGTCTCGATCGATTGACTTGGGAATTAACGCGTGAACGGTGCTGTCATGTGTTGACGACGGCTCCGTTTGTGCCACGATTGACTTGAGCTGATGGCGATCGCGTTCGACGGTATTCACGTCGGCCTGCATGGAGGATGGCCCATGGTCGCTGTCGGACTCGGCGGGATAAGCCGCCAATTCGCTCTTGACCACGCTGCGCATCATCATCGACCGCACCGCCGAAGCCTCCTGCTGGACACATCTGCTGGGCCTGTCGGGCGAACTGGCCTATCGGATCGAGACCGGTCCGGCCACCACCATCGCGCCGCTGACCACGCTGGATGCGGCCTGGTCCGGCCATGGCAGCTTCACCGAAACCGGCGCCGGCGCGCTCGACCTCACGGGAGCCAGCGAAGACTGGACGCGGTTTGACACCGGCCTCGGTGCGTCCTTTGCCCCCACAATGGCGACCGAAACTGGCCCCGTCACGCTGGAAGGCCCGGCGGTGTGGGAGCATGCCTTCGAAGACGTCGTGCCCGATCAGGCGTTGTCGTTTGCGGGCAGTCCCACCGGTTTCACCGTGCGCGGCCCCGATGCCCGCCGCGACCGGCTGCGGCCCGGCGCGGGCCTCTCATTCGCGGCTACCTACACGCTCGCCCTGCACGCCCGCCCTGCACGCCCGCTACGACGGCGTGTTCTCCAGCCGCCAGTCAAGCCACGGCGCGTCCGCCGGCATCCAAGTTAAATCCCGAGACGAGATGGGGAGCGTTCGTAGCATTTCCGTCCTCGCGCCCGCACTCCCCATGGGAAGTGCGGGAGGCATAGCGGCGCAGAAGCTTCCGGGCGGTGCGACCTTGCGCAACGAGACGCATGGTGACTGGACGGTTGCCTGTCGCACGGTAGAATTGGCGGAATCCGAGGGCAATAAGAGCAACGGCATTCTGGTGCTGGCATTTGGGTTGCGGCTCGATTACAGCGCCCGTCTGGCCATGGACGAGACACCGCCGCGCGATCCGCGGCGTTTCTCGACGCCGCCAGTAGGCGGGCTATACCCCTCGCCTTCGATACGGCCGCCAGCATCTGACCGGCACACCTCCCGCAAGGAAGGTGCGCCGGCCTGATCTCTTAGGATCCTGACTCAGGGCGTTCAGGCTTTGCGCGCCTTGGCAATGGCATCGACCAGCCCTTTCTCGTCCAGAACGCCCGGAAAGATGCTCGAGCCGATGACATAGGCGGGGGTGCCGGCGAAACTGAATGCCAGTGCCTGATTGTAGTTCCGGTCGAGCAGCTCCGAAATGCGTGCTTTGTGCTTGTTCACCGAAGCTGCAATTTCCGCCATCGAAAGACCGGCATCGGTCAGGCGGCTTTCGACGTCCTCATGCGTCAGCTTGCCCTTGGTCTTCATCAAGGCTTCAAGCGCAGTCTCATATTTTCCGATCTGTGCGGCGCCAAGAACCGCCTGCGCGGCGAAAACCGACGCGTCGCCGAAAATCGGCCAGTCCTTGAGGATCAATCTGACATTACCGTCCGTTTCGACCACCTTCTTCACGGTGGGGTGCGCCTTCTTGCAGTAGGGGCACTGGTAGTCGAAATATTCAACCACCGTCACGTCCCCCTCGGGATTGCCAAGGACCGGGGCGTCCTTGTCGTTGAAAACCTCGTCCTTAGTCAGTTGTTGCGCCAGGGCTCGATGGGTCCCGAGCGCGGCAAGGGTGCCCATGGCAAGGGTGGAGGTCAGCATGGTGCGTCGTGTAAACATCAAAATTCTCCTTTTCCGGATTCTTCGGCGCTGAGAACGACCACCCTGGAGCCTTCCGGAACACGGCTATGGAGGTCGATGATATCCTGGTTGAGCAAGCGGATGCAGCCCGACGAGACGGACTGGCCGATTGACCAGGCTTCGTTGGTGCCATGGATCCGATAAAGGGTGTCATGGCCGCCTTGATAGAGATAAAGAGCGCGTGCGCCGAGCGGGTTCTCGATTCCGCCCTTCAAGCCGCCCGAAAGCGGGCCGTAGCGGTCCGGTTCGCGCTCGATCATGCCCGGCGTCGGCACCCAGCCCGGCCAGCGCGCCTTGCGCTCGATGTCTGCCGCGCCGCTGAATTCAAGGCCCGCCTTGGCAACGCCGACACCGTATCGCATGGCCTTGTCTCCCTCCATGACGAGATAGAGAAACCGTGCATGGGGATCGACGACGACTGTGCCCGTGGCATAGGATGAGCGGTAGTTAACCACCTGTCGGACATTGCGCGGCTCCATCTTGGACACGTCGACAGCTGGAATCTTTTCTTCGCCATCCTGGACTGCGCCATACATGCTCTCCAGCACCGGATCGACGGCCGGTGTCTCGGGGCGTTGCGGTGCAGAAACCGTCTGGGAGCAGGCCGAGAGGAAAACGGCAAGGCAACCGGCCAGGCAGGCCTTTTGCGCGACACGTGCCAGCTTCTGTCCCTTGTGATCACTCATTGTCTATCATTCCTTATCTGTCGGGAGGATTTTGGCGAGCGCTGCCGTGAGCGCTTCACGGGAGATTTCACCGAAATGCATGGTTTCAACCGTGCCATCGGGATTGAGAAAAAGGGTGACGGGCATCCCGACCGCGCGATAGTGCCGGGACAAGTCACCAAAGGGATCCAGAAGCACGGTTTCGAGGGCCAGGCCCGCGTCCTTAAGATAAGACCGGATCACCGCGGCGGACTCCCCCTGATTCGCGAAGATGAAATCAACGTCGGGCTGACTTGCGAACTCGGCAAGAAGAGGCATTTCCCTGCGGCATGGGGGGCACCAGGTCGCCCAGAGATTGACGACCGCAGGGCGGCCGTTGCGATCAGCGAGCGACAGCGTCTGGGTGCCTTCAAGTTTTGCTAGCGCGATCCGAGGCGCCACTGGCCCCTCACTCGACGTCGCAAGCACCGTCAGGGCAAACCAGACAAAAAGACCGGATGCCATGCTGATGGCCGCGAAAGGCAGGGTCTTGCGCGCATCTCGCGCCAAGAAATAGGTGGCGATGGCAACGCCGAAAAGACCACCAATCCACGAAAAACCGCCTTGCCACACGTAGACGGCCCGCCAGGGCTCCTCCATGAAGCTGTCGATGTGGGATAGAACATGGGCTGCTCGTGCGGCGAGGAGGCCCGACACCACCGCGGATGTCGTCCACGGGGCGAGCCGGCGATCGTATCGGGCAGCCAACAGCGAGCCAACCACCAGGAACACCATTATGCCAAGGATGGCGGCGAGCTTGTCGGTGGCAAAGGCAAGCGGACCTAAGGTCATGACGTTCATGGTTGCGGGTTCCCGGTTGCGAGGGCAGAGGCCGTCAGGCTGTCGACAGTGATGTCCCCGACAAGTCTCGTCCCGACGATTTCCTGTTTCTGCTGGTCAAAGAAAATCATGGTCGGCGGCCCGGCCGCTTCGAGCGAGCGCAGGAGTTCCTCAAACTTCGGATCGGTCGAGGTCATGTCGATGGTCATCAGCCGTACGTTCTTCAGCGCGGCTGAGACCTCGCTTGCCGGCAACACCGACCGCTCGATGGTGCGGCAGGTGATGCACCAGTCGGCCGTGACATAGACCAGGCTCGCCTTGTCCTCTGATCGGGCTGCGGCGAGCTGTGCCGCCAGATCCTCGGTCGTGGCAATCCTGTGAAAATCGGATTTGGTCACAGTCGCGGCCTCGACGGTGGAGCCTCTGGCGCGCAAGGGTTCGAGAGGAGCCAGAGGATCGCGGGCACCGAGGCCCACTCCGACGAGGAGCAAGGCTCCCCAGGCGATGAAAAGCAGCGCCGCTGATCGGGCAAGAACGCGGGGCGCGCCCAACTCGCGATTGACCTTGAGGCCCGCGAGATACACGCCGAAGGTGACCGCCAGAGACGCCCATGCTAAAAGCAGGATGCCGTCCAGCAGCAGTGGCGACACCATCCAGACAGCAGTCGCGACGAAGACGAATCCGAAGACGATCCGCACCTTGGCCATCCAGGCTCCTGCGCTCGGGAGGGCTTTACCGCCGACGGTCGCGATGACGATCAGCGGAATGCCCTTGCCGACGCCGAGCGCGAACAGGGCTGTCGCACCGATCATCATGTCGCCTGTCCGGGCGATATAAAGAAGCGCGCCGGCAAGAGGCGCCGTCACGCAGGGGCCGATCAGGAAGGCAGAGGTGAAACCGAGCGCCGCAGCGCCGCCGACAGAGCCACCGAGTCGGCGGCTCGACGACAGCCGGTTACCGATCACGGCCGGCAACTGGATCTCGTAGAGACCGAAATTGGAGAGGGCGAGAACGACGAACAGCCCGGCGATGATCGCGGTTGCTGCAGGCGACTGCAGCGCCGTCTGGAAGTTTTGCCCTGACCATGCTGCCGCCAGACCGAACAGGCCAAAGGCCAATGCAAGAGACAGGACATAGGCACTGGAGAGAATGAAACCCCTCCTGGGCGTAAGGCGTTCCCCTTCCCGCGAGAGCATGGCGGCCACGATTGGGTACATCGGGAAGACGCAGGGGGTGAAGGCGAGCAATATCCCGAAGCCGACGAAGCCCGCGATCAGGAGTGGAAGTCCGCCATCAGCCAGCAGTGCGTCGACATCCGTGACCGACGAATCTGCCGCTAGGGAAAAACCCGGTGCAGCCGCATCTTGCTTCGCCCACTCAGAGGACGAGGTCGTATCGCTCGACGACTGGGCGGCTTTCGGCAGGCCGCGGTCGAGGTCGCTGATCTCCAGTGTCGCGGTGTCGATCGATTTCGTCACGGGCGGGTAGCACAATCCGCTGTTCTGGCACCCTTGGTAGGTCAATTCCACCGTCTCGGCCCATCCCACGAGTGTCGCCTGCGCCGAGATGTAATAGACTTCGGTCGAACCAAAACCGGGGTCTTCCTTAACCTCGCCGGCCTTGGTCTCCAGTCCGATCCGGGTTCCGTTCTTGCTTTTCGCCGCCAGATAGTCGCGGTAAAGATAGTAACCGGGCGCAATCTTCCATTCGACCGCGATTCGGTCCGGCGCGAGTCGTGAGACGGAGGGCTGGAATGCTTCATCCATCTGAAGCGGTGCGGCCAACTGAAGTGGCGCGGTCTGGGCTTTTCCGATGCCAACGAAAGACAGCAGCGACAAAACGATCGCCAGGCCCTGTGCAAAACGCATACCTTTGTTCCTCTGCTCCGATTGAGCTGCGGCTGAACTCGGCGGCCGACCTTAAGGCAGGCTTAAGGTGAGTGCGGGAAGCAGTGAATCGACGGTTATGTCACGGAGGTGTGATGCGAATTCTGGTGATCGAGGATGATGCGGTTTTGCTGGATGGCCTGAAGGTCGGCCTCGGCCTGTCCGGCTTCGCCGTCGACACCGTCAACAACCTCTCAGACGCTTATGAAGCCCTTGCCAGCGAGCGGTTCGATGCCATCGTCCTCGACAGGATGTTGCCCGACGGATCGGGCCTTGATCTGTTGCGCTCGATCCGCGGTGGCGGCGACCGAACACCGGTTCTTCTTCTGACCGCGAAGGACGAGGTGACGGACCGCATCGATGGACTGGATGCCGGTGCCGACGATTATATCGGCAAGCCCTTCGATCTTGACGAGGTTGCCGCCCGCCTGCGCGCCATCACAAGGCGGGCGGAGGGACGGGCGAGATCCGAACTGAAATGGTCTGATCTCACTCTCAATCCCGCCAGCATGACCGTGACGCGAAATGGCAATACCGTCAGCCTATCGAGGCGAGAATTCGCAATCCTCCTGACATTGATGGAGAGTCCGGCAACCATTCATTCAAAACAGGTCCTCGAAGAGCGACTCTATGGCTGGCAGGAGGAGATCGAAAGCAACACGATCGAGGTGCATGTTCACAAGCTTCGGGCAAAACTCGGTGCAGCATTGATTGAAACGGTTCGCGGCGTTGGTTACCGCATGGGACGGGCATGATGAGCTCAATCAGGCTAAGGCTTTTCCTCATTCTTCTCGCAGCGACGGGTGCGGTATGGCTTCTTGCCGTGCTGTGGACCTATCTGAGTACACAGCATGAAGTCGAGCGAGTGCTCGACGCACGTCTCACGGAAGCGGCGCGGATGGTAAGTTCGTTGATCACGGATCATCGCATCGATGTCGCCGCTGCGGTTGAAGCTGCAAAGGGTAGTGACTTGCAGGCCAGCTTCGACATGCCTGCAGGTGACTACAGCCGGCAGTTGTCCTGCCAGATCTGGTCGCTGCAGGGGGATCTCGTCAGTCGATCCGGGAGCGCCCCGAATGCGTCTCTCGCAGATCACGAACAGGGTTTTGCCGAAAAAATTGTCAACGGCGAGCGTTGGCGGGTCTATGCCGTGGTCAACCCGGAATTGGGTGTCCGGGTGCTTGTGGGCGACAATATCGAAATCCGTGAGCGGCTGGTAGGTGACGTGATCAAGGGCCAGTTGGTGCCTGCCTTGGCCATGCTCCCCATTCTGGCCGGACTGATCTGGTTCAGCGTCGGGCGCGGACTTGCGCCCCTCAGCCGGATGGCGGAAACCTTGTCGCTGCGGTCTGCGGAGGAGCTTCATTCGCTCGACGACAGCGGCGCACCGCGTGAGGTGCGGCCATTGCTGCGATCCCTGAATGCGCTGTTTCAAAGGGTGCAGGAGGCCCGCGACCGGGAGAAGACGTTCATCGCCTATGCCGCACACGAATTGAAGACACCGCTAGCCGGCCTGAAAACGCAAGCTCAGGTCGCCCTGCGCAGCGACAGCGACGAAGTCAGGGACCGCGCCCTCTCGCAGATCTCCACAAGCGTCGATCGTACCAGCCGCCTGGTGCGGCAACTCATCGACCTCGCAGCGGTCGACTCCCTCGAAGGAGCGTCAGCGCCCGAGGTCGTTGACGTTGCCGATCTGGTCCAAGACCTCGTCAGCGAGATGACCTCCTTGCGATCGGCGCGGGACATCACCGTCGCGACGGACATCGAGCCCGGCCTCCGCATCGAGGTTGCCGATCAGACGCTGCTGAGGCTTGCCCTGCGCAACATCATCGAAAACGCCCTGCAATACACGCCGGCTGGTTCTGAGGTTCAGGTACTTGGCACCAGCAGCAATTCTGGCCTGATCATTGATGTCGTCGATCTGGGACCGGGCATCGCAAAGGACGAAGAAGCACGGATCATGGAGCGTTTTCATCGCGGCACCCTGGCCGAAGGACATGGAAGTGGGCTCGGACTGCCCATCGTCGAGATGGCGCTCGCCAAACTCGGAGGACGTCTGGAATTCGTGCGTGCCGGGAACGATGGCTTCTGCGTGCGGATGCTAATCCCCTCACTGTGAACTTTTGAATAAGCTGTCCCGAGGGAGAGCATTTATGAGACCTAATTGGGACTGTCAGGAATTTCGTGTGCGGATGGGCGGTTGACCATCAGGCCGTCATGGCTCTGATGAAACGTTCGCCGAAGAGCACGGCAAATTGCGCCTTTGCCATGTTCCACTCACGGGGCGGCATTTTCCACTCTTTCTCCGATCGGTTCAAGATCAGATACAACAGTTTGGTGGCCGCTTCATCATTGGGGAAATGCCCCCTGGCCCTTACCGCCCGGCGGAGCTTGGAATTCAGGGCCTCTATCGAATTCGTCGTATAGACGATCCGCCTGACCTCGTCGGGAAAGGCAAGAAATGGGATGACTTCGGGCCATGCCCGACGCCAGCTTTGGCCAATTGCCGGATAGCGCTGACCCCAAAAGCTGGCTTGGAAGGCCGTCAACGCCTCCTCGGCGGCTGCGGCATCAACGGCGCGGTAGATGGCTTTCAGGGCCGTTCCGAGCGCCTTGCGATCTTTCCACGAAACAAAGTCCATCGAGTTGCGCAGCAGGTGGACTATGCATGTCTGGACCATGGCTTCCGGGAAGACGGCGGTGATAGCGTCCGGAAAACCCTTTAGGCCATCAACGACGGCCAACATGATATCCTCAACGCCACGGTTGCGCAGTTCATTCATGACGCGGAGCCAGAACTTGGCACCTTTCATTCTGCTCCAACCACAGCCCCAACACCACCTTGGTACCATCCGCCATGACGCCCAAGGCAATATGGATCGCCTTGTTGCGAACCATGCCTTCGTCGCGGATTTTGACCCGGATCGCATCGAAGAAGACCAGCGGATAGGCCGGGTCCAGCGGCCGTTGCTGCCAGGCAGCGACCTCCTCCAGCACGGCATCCGTGATCGTGCTGATCAGATCGGGGGAGGCATCGATACCGTACAGATCGCGCAGGTGCCCGGTGATCTCACGGGTGCTCATGCCGCGCGCGTACATGGAGATGATCTTGTCGTCGAAACCGGGAAAGCGGCGCTGATATTTGGCGATCAACTGGGGATCGAAACTCCCCGCCCGATCGCGCGGCACCTCGATCTCGATCCTCCCGCTGTCGGTGGTTACAGTCTTGCGACCATAGCCGTTCCGGCTGTTGGGGCCTAGCTCCTCGCGGCCGAGATGGCGATCCATCTCCGCGTTGAGCGCCCGCTCCGCAAAAGCCTTCTTCAAAGAATCAAGCAAGCCGCCATGGCTGAGCGCCGCTGCCGCGTCAGTGCCGGACAGCAACTGGTCGAGAAGATCGTTGGGTATCGTGGGTTCTTTGCGTCGTGACATATTGGGTCTCCTTCTTGCCCATTATGCCCATCCGCACACGAAATTCCTGACAGTCCCACCTAATTTACTGACGTAACGGCCTGAGCCCAGCCAAATCGACGCCGGGATTGAGTGGACGGGCTGCGAGATGTCCGAACTGGTGCTGCCCGATACCGCGCTCCGAACGGCCTAAACGATCCGCAACCGGCCAAGGCCGGGTTGCACCGCGTTTGTAGGATCGGCAAACTAGGCCTGCATCGCCGCGATGGCGCTGATCTCCAGATCGCGCCGATCGGTGCCCAGATCTGCGGGTACGCCCTGCGCCGTGATGAACGCCGCAGGGTAGGTAGCCTCAGGAACAATCCGGCCATCTTGGGTGAACACCTGCTCGACCCGGTGACCTTTGGGGTTTTCCAGCTTCGCATTCACAGTCAGTCCCCGAAACCGCTTTACAAAGCCACCACGCTGGTCGAACGGATCCGCGCTGAAGGTGCTTTCCAGGCGGGCCTCAATCATCCTTATAACTTCGGCTCCGGTCAGGTCCACGACCGAAACCGGTGGGTTTGTCGGAACGATGTTCGACAGGTCATTCAGCGTCACTGGGCCAGGCGGAATCGGCGCTCCATAACGCCAGCCATTTGAAAAGGCGATGTCGGTTCCAGCGGCAAACGCTATAGCTGCCAGAAGCGCATCATCCATCGGCGCATCCAGTGACGAGGCGCGGTGCAGCGCAATTCCGGTTCGTCCCACGACCTGTGCCTGAAGCGGGCGGGTAGTTGTCATCGCCATTTCCACCGATGCCTGCATCTCTGGATCAGCAGCAATGGTGGCACCCACAGGGATCAAGCGGTGATGAAATCCAGTGATCGTCCCGCCTTCAACCTCCAGATCCAGCCGACCCATGTGAGATCCGTGGCACCCCGATTGGATCAGCAAACCACCATTGACCTTCGCGGGGACCTCCACCCTGTTGTGGGTATGCCCACTGAGGATCACATCAATGCCGTTCCGGCTCATCCTCCCGGACCTGCTCGACCTCTACAAGTACCTTGAGGCCTATATCGATCGCCATCGCGGTGTGCTCCTCGGCCCGGCGAAGGATCCCGGCACGCTGTTCGTCAAAACTGTAAAAAGGACCAACCTGGACGCGGCGTACGACTCCGCCAAGTTCTACGAAGCCTGGCGGACCGTGATCCAACGGTACGGGATCTACAATCCCTATACCGGTCGTGGCGCCATCAAGGGCTTACTGCTACACGGCCCTCACAATCTTCGGGATGTTCTGGCTACCCATATCCTCAAGCAAACAGGGTCCTACGAGCAGGCTAGTTACGCGATCCAGGACACGCCCGACGTCGTGCGGCAGCACTATGGGCGGTTTCTGCCTCAGGACAAGGCTGCATTGGCAGCCAAAATCCTGAACCAGGTCTGGGAAACGCCTAACGTTGGAGTGCCGGTGGCTACCGGAGGACTCGGGCAGCCACCGGCACATCATGTCAGCGGACTTTCAGTTTTCGCAATGATCGGACACGCCCACCTCTCTCATAAAATGCCAAACTCGAACCAGATCGGCGCATTTCTGTGATCGAGCACCGGGCGACGGCTAAGCCACTCGGTGAGAAGCCGCCGCCTGAAGCCTAAAGGCGCGGTGATGAGTGCCCGGTCGTCGATAGCTGATAGACCGCTGACCATGGAGGTGACCGACAGCTCGGGAACAAGTTTGCAGATGGCGGGGCAAGTGCCGTCACGCGAAGGCACTACATCGCCCGCGCCGTGCAGGCATACTTCCCGCTTACCTTCGGGGCACGACGTTCGCGAGCCCGACGGCCTGATCAAACAACCGGCAAGATGCTACTTCGCAAACTCCCGGTACAACTCGACCGCAGGCGCGTGCTTGTCGATCGCGTCGGCGACCTTGAACGCCATCGGCAGGTTCTTTTTCTCCGCCTCCCATACCGCCCTGAACCGTTCAACCGTTTCTCTCGCGGTATCGATCAACAGCTTTTCGGAAAGCTCCGCTTTTGCGGCCAGATGCGCCAGCTCGTCCTTTGACAGCGCCGCCATCTTTTTGGTGCGAGAGAAATTGAGCGCTGCCGTATCTTCCCCCTCGATGTAAGGGATGGTCGACAACAGATCATAGGCTGGAGAGAGCGCTGGGGTGCGGCGATCAGGATAGATGAGCGACCAGTTCTTCAGGTGCATGTCGCCATTGCCGATGAGTGTGCTGAAGACCAGACGCCGGATAAACTCCGCAACATTGGCCGTGCTGGTTTCGATCCCCAGCTCGCGACCGATCATCCGGTAATTGCCCCTGTCTATTTATAATCGGGCAAGACGCCGAAGACTTGCGCAAAATCCTCGATATGCACTGGACCGTCCGGCGTGCGGTCAAAACGCTTGATCGCCAGCGCCTGTCCGCGCAGTTCGCCCATCCCCTGCGGCAGACCGCTCACGGCATCGAGATCAACCAGCTGGATCTCGGGCACGTCAATGCCCATCATACTGGCGACGGTCATCATCGCGAACTCGTTCTCGGGCACGCCGCTATATTGCTGAGACGGCAGCTTCACGATCCACGAACCACCCGTTCCCTGGGCCGGAATGGTCAAGCCGCCACCCTTTTTTTCATTCTGGAAGGCGGAGAATTTGAGCCGCACACCCGTCAGCGAAAAGCGTAGCGCATTCGGTCGCGCTTCGACGATCGCCTGCTCCTTGTCCAGAGGCGCATCATCCCCTTCGGAGGGATGCACCGTCACAGCCCCGGGCAGGTCCCGGCCGAGCATCCAGAGCAGGAAGAATTCCCGCGACGGCTTCACTCCCGCACGGTCAGCGAGGTATTTGCGCAACGGCCCCTCCGGCAACAGGTTCGAGAAGAAGGGGGGACGACGATATTGTACGGCCTGAACTTCGTGATGAGCGCACCGAACGGGTCTTTCAGGGACAGGCTGAGCGTCGGCCGCTTTTCGTCATTGATATAGGCATCGTTGAACGCCAAGATGGTGCGCCCGTCCTGCAGGTTCGTAAGGGTGGCAACCGGTTCCCCATACAGCCTGACTTCGAGCACCGTGACCTTAGGCATCATCGTCTTCCTCATCCAGTGCATAGGCCGAGCGAGGGACCACGTCATCACGGTCGCGGTGCACTGCCGCGTTGCGCAGTTGTCTTACGGCATCAACGATCCTGCTCAGTTCACGGCCGGACGGAGGATCACTCTCCCGCCTGTCCAGGAGGGCAGTCGCCTCCTTGAGTGTGTCGATCTCCTCGTTCGACAAAGGAAGATGGCGTAAGAGAGCGAGGCTGTTTTTGAATGCATCTGCCTCGACTGCTGTAGCTTGGCAATTGATGACGAGACTGCCACCCCAACGATCTCATATGTTTAGATCGGCAGTTAATTTGAGAACGGGCAGTTAATTTGATAATCAGACTTGGATTTTGTCACTTTATGTGAGATTGACGCTCTTGGATGTTTTCATCGTGAGCCCGCCATGACTGACCTTTTCCCCGCCGAGATAGACGAGGTGATTTGGGACGAAGCGTGCAGACGAGCTGATGCGATTCGCGGCTTCCTGAAGCGTAATCCTGAGGGCGCGACGGCCGGAGATGTTGCCGAACTCGCGGCCGAGCTCGGTCTGAGCCGAGCCACTGCATACCGGCTGATCAGACTGTTCCGCGCCGGCGGAACCGTGCTGTCTCTGGTGGACCGCAAACGAGGACGCCCCGAGGGTCATCGGGCCCTGGACGAGAAGCGAGAAGAAATCATCCGCGCGACGATAAGCGCATACTACCTGAAGCAGACCCGGCCGACGGTTTCGCAGCTGGTCCGTGACGTGCAAACAAACTGCATGTCGGCGGGGCTCAAGCCTCCCCATCGCCGAACGGTAGTGGCACGCCTCAAGGACATCGACCTCCAGAAGCGTGCCAAGCGCCGCGGCGAACAGAAGATTGTAAAGGCGACGACGCCTGTTCCCGGGAGCTTCGGTGCATCCCGCCCCCTGGAAGTCATCCAGATGGACCATACGAAAGCCGACGTCTTCGTCGTCGACGAGGAGACCCGCCAGCCGCTCGGTCGACCGTGGCTGACGCTGGCGATGGACGTCTGCAGCCGCATGGTGACAGGGTTTTATCTCACGATGGAGGCCCCGTCCCGGCTGTCCACCAGCCTGTGTCTGTTGCACTCGGTCTTCGACAAGTCGGCTTGGTTGAGAGAACGCGAGATCGCGGAGCCGTGGCCCGTTGCTGGCCTACCGGACACTGTTCACGTCGACAACGGCGCCGACTTCCGCAGCCGGGCATTCAAGAGAGGATGCCAGGATGCCGGCATCGCGATCGAGTGGCGGCCGCCGGGTGAGCCGCGCTTCGGCGGTCACATCGAGCGGCTTATTGGAACACAAATGGGAAGGCTGCACCTGCTGCCCGGGACAACATTCAGCAACGAACAGGAGCTGGGAGAGTACGACTCAAAGCGGCACGCGGCACTGACACTGCGTGAACTCGAGCGGTATATCGCACTCGACATCGTCGGCTCCTATCATCAGTCGATCCACGGCACCCTGGATCGCCCGCCGATTGCGGTCTGGCGAGAGCACGAGGGAGAGATCCCGCTTCGGCTGCCGCAGGATCGCATGTGCTTTTGGCTAACTTTCCTGCCTGAGCAGGAGCGGACGTTGCGGCCGACCGGCATTCACTTGTTCGGCCTGCGCTATTGGTCCGCGGCGCTCAGCGCCGACGTCGGGCGTTGCGATCTGCGCCTGCTTGTTAAATACGATCCACGGGATATGGCGCGCATCTTCGTTCAACGGCCATCGGGCAACTTCGTGGAAGCTCGCTATGCAGATCTGACCCTGCCTTCGATCACCTTGCACGAGGCGGTGACCGCCCGACGCACCCTTCTGGCGAAAGGACGCCGTGAAGTCGACACCCGCACTATCGTCCGCACCGCCATCGCACAGCGAGAGTTGGTCGAGGCAGCAACGAAGAAGACGGCAGCGGCACGACGCGGGATCGCTTCGCCTAAATCAAAAGTGGATGATCGGGGATGGGGCTCGCTCCGAGGCGTCGACTCCAGCAAACCTGTACCCTTTGTCGAGGATAGGCCGCCTATCCGAAAGATTAGGCAATCCTTACGTTATCCTAACTAGGGCACTATCAGGCACGAATGCGAGCGCTTCCCGCGGTGAACGTTCTTCGAGTTGACGCGTTGTCGTTCTGTCTATGAAGTCAGTCCCCAACCCGCAGGTCGTCATGACACGTTCCTCGATCATCACCATAGGCGCATCGTCAGGCGGAGTGGTTGCATTGCGATCCATAGCCGCCGCGCTGCCAGCCGCGTTTTCCGCCCCTCTACTTGTTGTCCTTCATATCGGTGCTCTTCGAAGCGAATTGCCCGCGCTTCTGAATATGGCGGGTCCGCTGCCCGCCAAACATGCCGAAGATGGTGACATGATCCTCCCCGGCCACATCTATGTGGCGCCGCCGGATCGCCACATGATCGTTGCCGATGGAAGGCTGCGCCTTGTGCGTGGCCCGAAGGAAAACAGCGCCCGGCCGGCCATCGACCCATTGTTCCGGAGCGTAGCTGAAAACTTTGGTTCGGACGCAGTCGGCGTGATCCTGACAGGCAATTTGAACGACGGAACGCTGGGACTGTTCGAAATCAAGCGGCGCGGCGGAGTTGCCATAGGCCAGAACCCGAACGATGCCGCCTATCCCGATATGCCGCGAAGTGCCGCTGAGCATGTTGCGCTGGATTACTGCCCGCCACTCGCGGACATACCCGAATTGCTGATTGAACTGGTCGATCAAAAGAAGGGAAGAAAAGCGGTCATGTCAAAAACCTCTCCTCAACTGAACGGGCAACAGCCTGAAATCGTCAACAACCAGACCTTCGAACGGCCGATTACAGTGACGTGCCCGGACTGCGGCGGCGCACTTAAAAGGTTCGAGGTGGGGTCAATCGTCAAATTCGGCTGCCACATCGGTCATACCTACACAGCAGAAATCCTCGCCACGGCGCAATTCGAGGAAATGGAAAAAACCATGCGCGCGGCGGTGCGGTTTCTCAACGAGCGGGGCGAATTCTGCCTGCAGATGGCCGAACACGGCGGGACTGTGTCCGCTGCTTCGGCCGATGATTGGCATGCGGCCAGCAAACAGGCGCTGGACCGGGCCTACAAGCTCCGCGATCTCGTGGAGCAGGAGTGGCTTACACCGGAGACCTCCGGCCGGCGCGCCGCGGCTTCTGAGGGCGGTGATCAAACCCCGCCTCTGGAATAGATCGCCCTCTCCCGACCAGCCTAGCAGATTGCATCATCCAGGATCACCTTGCGCAATGCTTCGTGCCAGGTCTTCTTGCGCATAGGGCTTCTGCAACACCGGGCAATCACGATATCCGTCCATTAGGCCTTCAACCCCGTATCCGGTTGCAAAGGTAAAGGGAATGCCGCGCTGGCGCAGAATGTCGGCGACCGGAAAAGACTGGGTCCCGGCGACGTTGATATCGAGAATTGCGAAATCGATATCGGTTTCGCGGACAAGTTCCAGCGCCTCGTCAATCCGCGTGGCTTGACCGACGACCTCATGCCCGAGTTCGCTCAACATGTCCTCCAGATGCATCGCCAGCAGGACTTCATCCTCGACGATCAGGATGCGTTTCGATGTCTTTCCGGTCAATCTGGTCTGTTCCTTTCCTGACCGTCGGGCATGGGCGCATCAATCGTGCAAACGACACCAGTCCGTTCATAGTCAACGCTCACCTTTCCGCCTAGTTCCATCCCCAGCACCCGCTGCACCAGGCGTGAGCCGAACCCCTTTCGTGTTGGCGGGGCGACAGGCGGGCCGCCACTCTCGGCCCACCGCAAGGCGAGTCGCCGGTCCTGGCCCTCGCCGGCAAGATGCCAGCTGATATCGACCTGGCCTGTCTCAACGGTGAGTGCGCCGTATTTGGCGGCGTTCGTAGCGAGTTCGTGCAACGCCATGGCAATCGAGAGCGCGGCGCTGGGCACCAGCCACAGGTGTGGGCCTTTGATCCGGAAACGGTTCGATCCTCCCGCATGCGGGTCGACGGTATCGGCGACGATGTCCCGCAAGTCCGCACCGGCCCAGTTTTCGCGGGTGAGCAAGTCGTGCGATTTGCCCATCGCGATCAGACGAGACCCGAAGGTCGCGCGTGCTTCCTCCATCGACGTGGCGCTGCTGAGCGTTTGCGAGGCGATGGCCTGCACCGTCGCCATGACATTCTTGATACGATGATTCAGTTCGCCGACCAGGATTTCCCGATGTTCCTCGAAACGCTTGCGCTCGGTGATGTCCTCGATGGCGAGCAGGATCAGGTCGTCACGACCTCCCTCTTGTGGCAACTTGCACGCAGTAAGCAGCATTGATCGTAGACCGGTCCGATGGAAATCCTGCTCGAACTCGAAATTGTGGATTTCCTCGTCCTCAGAAAGAACCTTGTCCAGAAGGGATCGAAGGGGCGGGTTGTTCCACTCGCCGGTTCCAAGATCAAAGATAAGCTTCCCTTTTGGTTCTTCCTCAAAGATAGCGAAGAGTTCGCGGAAGGCCTTGTTGGCGGTTTGGACACGCAAAGTTCTGTCCAGAACCAGCAGGGGATGCTGCACCGTCCGCACTATGGTTTCGGCATAGACGCGAGCATCGTTGATCTCATCGGTGGCGCGTTTTCGGTCAGTAATGTTGTTGAAGGTGACGACGACACCTGCGATTCGATTGTCCTGCGTACGATAGGGAAGCACCCGGCGCAAATACCAGCGGCCAGCATCGCTTGGCACTTCGGCCTCGATGGCGGACAGCTTCGTTAGAACCGTTTTTACATCCCGCAACAGGTTCTCGTCCGCAAATTTCCGCGCGAAATGAGCAATTGGCCGGCCGATGTCCGACGCGACGAAATCGAAAAGTTCCTTCGTTGCCGGGGCAAACCATCTGATGCAGAAATTTTCGTCAAGAAACAGCGTCGCTACCTCCGAGCCGGCCAGCAGATTGTTGAGGTCATTGGTCGTGGTTTCCAGCTCGCCAATCTTGTGCTGAAGCTGGCTGTTGACGGTGTTCAGTTCCTCGTTGAACGACTGCAACTCCTCTTTCGAGGTCTCGAGTTCCTCATTGGTCGACTGAAGCTCCTCGTTCATCGAGGTGGCTTCCTCGTTCGCCACCTTCAGTTCCTCGTTGGTGGTTTCCTGATATTCTATGGTTTTCTGCAATTCGGCGCGGGTCGCCTTCAGTTCCTCCTGAAGGGCGTGTTCGCCAGACGCTACGTCGCCCGCATCCTCATGCGTGGGCACCGACGTGGGATCGGGCTGTGGCACGGCTGGCGCGAAGCTCACCAGGAGAAAGCCGCCCTGCGGTGGTCCCGGCAGCGGCATGACCGTCATCGCGACGGATCGGTCGGTCTTGCCCTCCCGGATCCGGGCGTTGACCGTCACGCTTCTGTTTTCTTTCGACGCTTCGCGTATTGCGGCCCGCAATCTAGGCGCCAGCCCGTCACGGGCCATGGTGAGCAAGTCCGTGGTCGGCTCGCCAGGCGGATTCTCCAGATAGTCTCTGGTCGTGCCGTGAAAATAGAGGACGCGGCCTTTCTGGTCGATCAGCACCGATGCCGGCGCATAGCGCTCCAGCAATGCGCGACGGGCCATTTCGGCAGCCGAAGCACTCGGCTCGGGGGCCAATGGCAATGGACCTTCCATATTGCGCGGCTCCGATGGGCTGCGCGGTGGCGGATACTCGATCAGGTCATGCCGGGTCGCTCCCAACCGACGGAATATACGCCATTTCTTCGACACCGTTTCGAACAGGTCTTCGTGCCGACCGATTGTTTCGGCGTTGCCGAGAAACAGATGTCCTCCTTGTCGCAGCGCGAAATGAAAAAGCGCGATGATCCTCTGCTGCGCGTCGGGTTCCAGATAGATTAAGAAATTGCGGCACGATACCAGGTCCATCCGCGAGAACGGCGGATCGCGCATCAGATTCTGCCGCGCGAACACGACCATGTCGCGCAGCCCCTTGCTGACCTGATGCGAGCCATCGAGCTTTTCGAAGAAGCGAGTCAGGCGCGACGCCGAAAAGCCGGCCAGGGCGGCAGCTGGGTAAATGCCATCCCGCGCCTTGCGCAGATTGGTCTCCTGGGCATCGGTCGCGAACACTTTCAGGTCGAACTGTTTTCCCGCCGCCTCGGCGTGTTCCGTCATCAGCATGGCGAGGGAGTAGGCCTCCTCGCCCGTGGAACAGGCCGGTGTCCAGATTCGGATCGAAGCGCCCGTTTCGCGCTCGGCGACCATTGGCGCGATCACCAGTTCGGCTAGAGCCTTCCATGCCTCAGTGTCGCGGAAAAAACTGGTGACGCTGATCATCAGGTCGCCGACAAGCGCGGTGACTTCGTCGGAGTTGGTGCGCAACTCGTCGATATACTCGTCCAGTGTTTCGATGTTCCTGAGACCGAGACGGCGGTGAACGCGCCGCTTCAGCGTCGATTGCTTGTAGCCGGCAAAATCATGTCCGCCCCCCGCGCGCAAGAGTTCCAGAACATGGCCGAGCGTCGCCCGGCCGTCCGGGGAGGTGGCTTCGATCTCGGTCGGTGCTGCGGCATAGCCGTGGCTCATGAAGGCAAGCAGGGTTTCGGGCATCTTTTCGGGAGCGAGCACGTGATCGGCCATGTCCGCCGAAATCGCGCTCCTCGGCATGCCGTCGAATTTCGCGGTCTCGGGCGACTGTACCAGCGCCATGCCGCCCATCGCCCTGATATCCCTCAACCCCTCGGTTCCGTTCCTCCCCGTTCCGGAGAGCACGATGGCGACTGCGCGCTCGCGCTGGTCCGCGGCGAGCGACGAGAACAGCACATCGACGGGGTGGCGATGGCCGTGGGGCTCCGTCGGCCTGGACATTTGCAATCCGCCGTCGCTGACCTTCAGATCGGTATCGGGCGCAATCACATAGACGTGGTCCGCCTCAATTCGCATACCGTCCTCAACCTGAACGACCGGCATCGTCGTGTGGGCGCTCAGGACGCGGGCCAGTTCGCTTTCGCGATTTGGATCGAGATGCAGCACGACCACGAAAGCACAGCCGCTGTCAGCCGGCATCACGTCGAAGAAGCGGCTCAGCGCCTCGATGCCGCCTGCCGACGCCCCGATTCCCACAACTGGAACAGCCGCGTCTTCGGGCGTGGAACCGCTGATGCTGGTCACAGGCCGATCACTCCCAACGTCCCGAACAACGTCGGCGCTGCTTCTTGCCCCGAGTGCCGGATCGGCTTCGTTTTCGATTTGCTCATTGAGCGATTGTCTCCTGATCGCGGATCATTCGCCATAAACGCATAACCCGGACCTTTAGGTCGATCTGACATAAGATTTCTTCGGCAACATCAACCGACGCCTTGCAGCAATGCGCGAGAGGCTCCATCGCTCAACATTGCACGCACCCGACCTGTGTCCAAGCCGAAAACATTCGATGGCCTAGAGGACTCCCAAAATGACCAAGGAAATTCGGCTTCAAACAAGGTAGAAACGGCTCTATTCGGGCACTTGCTGTAATGGGTCAAATTGGTGTTTCCATATCTTGGAATTTTTAATTGGAGCGCCGACGTCTCTTTTGACGCGATGCGCATCTGTCGACTGAAACGGGGCGACCGGGTTGATCGGATCTTCTGCACCAGCACCGCGGTCCCGGACAGCTTTGCTACAGTTTGATACGTTCGCGCCACCACCATTCAGGATGCTGGGTGCGCACGAAATCCACAAGCTCTTCGCGCAGGCGCATTTCAGCCGACCAGGCGGACATCGGGTCGGGGGCCATTGCATAAAATTTGATCGTCATCCCTTGCGCTGAGTGGTCGGTGATACAAGTCCAGATTTTGTCATGCTCGATAGCGTTGGTGCAGGGATCAAATTTCAACGTTTTGTATCTATGAAACCAGGATCGAAAATAGCTTGATTGGTCCCGCATACCGCATAAGCACAACGCCGCCCGCCGCCATCATATCGGCAAGATGAAGTTCAAGGTAACGAACTGGGCGGAGTATGAGGCGGGCCTTCGTCGTCGTGGCAGCATGACCCTTTGGGTAACGCCGGAAGCACTTGACGGTTGGGCTGCCCCGCGACGCAAGACGAGGGGAGGCCAGCCGCTTTACTCTGATCTGGCAATCGAAACTACGTTGACGTTGGGCATGGTATTCGGATTGCGGCTGCGCCAGAGTGAAGGGCTTTTGAGTTCAGTGCTTGATATGATCTCCTGCAGTCCGAGATCGCCGAGAAACAGGCGCGCTCCATCCGCTACCAGCTCAGCATCGCCAAGCTGCCTCTGGCCAAGGACATCGACGACTTCGACTTCGCCAACACGCCCGTCAATGAAGGCCTCGTCCGCGAACTGGCCACCGGAGCCTTTGTCGCCGATCAGCGCAATGTCGTCCTTGTCGGCGGCACAGGCACAGGCAAGAGCCACCTGGCCATCGCGATTGCGCGCTCTCTCATCCGCAACGGTACACGCGGGCGCTTCTTCAATGTCGTTGATCTGGTCAACCGGCTGGAGACCGAGACGCGCAGCGGCAAGCAGGGAAGAACGGCGGACTATCTCAATCGCCTCGACTTCATCATCCTCGATGAACTCGGCTATCTGCCCTTCGCCCAGGCCGGCGGTCAGCTTCTATTCCACCTGATCAGCAGGCTTTACGAGCGTACCTCGATCATCGTCACCACCAACCTGGCATTCGGCGAATGGCCAACCGTGTTCGGCGACGCCAAGATGACCACCGCATTGCTCGACAGGCTCACCCATCACTGCGAGATCGTCGAAACCGGCAACGAGTCCTGGCGCTTTAAAAACCGCTCTCAAAGCTAAAGCCGAAGAGCCCCATCACTCGCACCTGGTTCGCCCTCTGCAACCCCGACCAGCGCCGGGCGATCCAGGTGCTGATCGTCAACATGGGGGTCAACATTGGACGCCGATATGGGGTCAAATTTCCGCGCCGATTGACAGTCAACGCCATCGGCAACCTGTTGAAGCAATCCAACTAGATACCTTGCTGCAAGGGCGACTTGGGCAGCCAACTGACAACCGACCTGACTGTGATCGGTGGCAGTCAGGTGTTTTCGATGAAGATGGAAAAGATTGGCAATCGGGCCGTGGATTGAGACGAAACGCTGGCATTGCCGCGCCGACTTGAACCGCATCATGCGTCGCTCTCGTCGTCGCACGGGAAGGTAAGAATTCTCGACGCGATTGTTGAACCCTTTGTGCGAACGGTGCTCGACACCCGGCAGGAGCTGTCGCTTTGCTGCGGAATAGGAGCGCAGCTTGTCTGTCACCATCACGCGTGGTGTGACGCCCTGGCTCTTCAGCAGTTTGCGCATCAGCCGAAGAGCAGCTCGCTTGTTTCTGCGGCTTTGCAGCAGGGCATCAAGAACGTAGCCGTCGGCATCGACGGCGCGCCACAGCCAGTATTTCTTTCCCCTTTATGGACACGACCATCTCATCGAGATGCCACTTGTCAGCAAAATTGCCGCAGGACCGCCGACGAAGTTGATGGGCGAACTTCAGGCCAAATTCCTCGCCCATTCTGCGACAGTCTGAAACGACACGTTGATCCCACGCTCAGCAAGCAGGTCTTCAACGTCGCGCAGGCTCAGCGGAAACCTATTATAGAGCCATACCGCATGCGCGATGATCTCAGCTGGAAAGCGGTGGCGTTTATATGGGGCGGAAGCATTTTCAGTCATGCCGATAGACCATTGCCCCAATCCCCACCGACCAGTTAAGGCGACGCTTCCATGTTATTGCTTGCAAGCTGCGCAAAAGGGTCGAGATGCTGTTTGCACATCTCAAGCGCATTATAAAACTCGATAGGCTCCGATAGCGTGGCCCAATTGGTATTCGCGACAAGTTCCACCTCGCAGCAACCGCCAAGAACCTTCGGAAACTGGCAAAACTGATCCCGACACCCACGATATCGTGCTGTGTCGCGGAACTGACCTCTTGCGGGATGTTTCATTGATGATGAAAGATGCGACATCTCAAGATGTATAGTGTCAAATCGCCCAGAGGATAGCGCCGATCCCAATGGCACCTATCGTAAAGACGATCCAAAGTTTCGTCATCCGGCGCGACGGCTGCGTCTGTGCTTCCTGATTGGTCAGCCGTTTCAACGTTTCCCGCGCTGTTTCCCGTGCCGCCCAGAAGATGTAGATCGCCAACAGGATGAAGACCGTAGCAGCGGACTTGGCTACCCAAGTCGGTTCGAATTCACGAAAGACGGCGTGCATGCCTACTGCGATCGCCAAGGAGGCCATGCCTGTGCGCAACCATCCTGCAAACGTTCTCTCATTTGCAAGGATCGTACGGTCCTCGGCCCAGTCGGTTCGCTCTTCAGCGAGATCGTTTTTTTCAGGCATCTGCACCAGTCAGTTGGTTATTTCCGAAACTTAGAACTTCGCCGCAAAGATGAAAATGAGGCCCGCGAGCTGTGCAGCAGGAGCATCGCCGGGCTGTCACTCTGATGGTCAAAACTGCAAAAGCCTTGGCCGATGATCGCTCTACTTCAGAAAGTTGGGGATGCCGCGACGTCAACTCCAGCCTGTCAGGAGCGGCATTATCTTGGCAAACCCCAGCCTTTCCGGTTTTTCTCCGCATCAGTGCCGAGACCCAGACCTTTCCCTGCATCAGTGTCGCCGTCCGATCCACCCAGATCGAAACCGGGCCGATTGACGTCCTCGGACCAATCCGCCGCCTGCGAGTTGTCGGTGTTATTTAAGGGCTCGGGTCTGGTGTGACCGCTGGCTGCGCTGATCGCCGCCTCGCGGCTCCCATAGATGGAGGAATGCTGGCCATCGATCACATAGGCCCATCCGCCGTCGCGTTGTTCGAGTTCGTAGTCCTGATTTGTCATGAGGTACTCCTTTTCAGCCCAACGCCGTCTGCCCCACATCGTTCCGGCACCCTACCTCTACACACATGGACCGTATAGGCAGTTCGGCGGGAGCTGATTTCGCTGCAGCGAACACGCATGATCGCTGCAGCGCCTGCCTCGAAGCGCCAAAGGACAAAAAAGGCAGCGCGCTGGTCGACAAGTCGAGGAACGGATCTTTTCCGATTTTGGATATGCATCGAAGGCGGGGAGCGATCCCGGCCTTCGATGCATGCGCGTCGTGCCCATCCAGGTCAGGCCGCACCGATCACCAGCACTTCGGCATCCACGTTCGGGAACTCAGCGGCAGCACCGCGTGGCGAATGCGTCCCGGCACCGGCCGCACCGTCAAACCCCAAGCTGTTGGCAGAATTCTTCAACGACTTTATCGACTTCGCGGTCGAAGATCCTATGCCGTCCTCCAGCGTCTCCGCCTGGTTGGTCTGCAGTTTCAGCCGCGCTTTTATGGGATGGCCCGCCCCTCCCACCGGCTTCGAGGTATGATGCCGGTGTGTTTGAGAGAAAGGAGCGAACCAATGACCATAGTCACTCTTGGAATTGATCTGGGCAAGAACCTCAACAGTGTCGTGGGTCTGGATGCGGATGAGCGGGTCGTCTTGCGCCGCCGCGTCAGGCGAGCGACTCTTGCCGAACTCGCGGACAAGCTTGATCCCTGTACCGTCGCCATGGAAGCATGCTGCGGCGCGCATCACGTCGGTCGCTTGTAGCTGACAGCACTGTGGCTCATGACCGCTAGATATCTGCAAATCTTTCAGCTGCGGTTAACCTGACATCACCCCTGACTGGTGCTGATAGAACGCACACCCCGATAGAATCTGCTGACAAGATCAACTTCATTCCTAGACACTTTCAGTGCGCTGAGCCGCTGGGCGCCGGTTGTCCATCGATGACGACATTGACGCAAGCCACCTTGCCTGAGGTCACAGCGCGACTGAGCGCTGCATCGAGATCTGCAAGATCAGTCACATATTCGCCATGCCCACCAAGAGCTTCCACCGCCTGATCGTAGCGGGCGCCGCTTAACTGGCAGCCGATCAGCCGCTCCTGGCCGTATTCGCGAAGCTGGATCTGGTGTTCCGCATTCCAGCAGGCATCGTTGCCGACGATAGCGACAAATGACAAATTTTCGCGCGCCGCGGTCTCGAACTCGGCCAGGTGGAATCCGACCGTGCCGTCGCCCATCAACGCAAATACCGTGGCCCCGGGCCGTGCGGCCCGGGCCGCGAGCGCATAGCACAAGCCGCCGCCGATGGCGCCCGACTGTCCGTTGATGATGCGCTCCGCCGCATAGGCACCAGCTTGGGCCCATTGGCCGAACTCGCCACCATCGCACACAAGCACGGCCTGGTCGGCGGCCTCGATCCGGTGCTGGACTGCGGCAGTCAGTTGCGCTGATGTGATCTTGCCTTCAAGACCGGATGCGGCGACATCATAGGAGCGGGCCGCAGCCAACGCTTTGACCTCAGCGCGCCAGTGGCAGCGGGCCCCTGCCCCTTTGCCTGCATCCAGCAGCTGACCTGCGGCATCAAGCGGATTGGCGTCGATCACAAGCGACAGCCGCTCGCCAAGATTGAGCGCGGCGCGGTCACGTTCCCTGGTTTCGCTATCGATGACGATCCAGCGGCAGCCCGGGCCGGCGACAGAGGCTGCGCCAAAGCCCAAGGTAAAATTCACCGGCTTGCCTAGCGAAACGACGAGATCCGCCTGCCGGAGCGCCTGCGCAAAATCCCCCAGGGACGGATCCTTCAGGCCGCGCGGGCTTTCCATCGCCAGCACGGGCGCGTCGAGCGCATCCTGAAGTGCGGTAAGCACAGTGCCCTGGCGGGTGGCGCTCATCGCCGGTCCGCACAGCACGAGCGGCCTTTGTGCTGCGGCCAGCATGCTGACGACAGCGCTCAGGTCGGCTTCGGTCATTTCGTCAAGACTACGAACCATCATGCCGGCGACGGGCGGCCGGGTGCCGCCGGTATCGGCCTCGACTACATCAAATGGCAGGGCCACATGCACCGGCCCCGGCCGGCCCGACAGCGCAGTGCGGATGCCGAGCGCGATCGTCTCGCCCAGCGTCGCGGCCGATTCGGCGCGGATCGACAGTTTGGTGAGCGGCGCCGTCATCGGTACCTGGTCGAACTCCTGGAAAGCCCCCTTGCCGTCTTGAGTTCGCGGAGAATCTCCGGTCAGCAGCAGCACGGGGCTTTCGGACTGCCGCGCCGAAAAGAGCGGCCCCACGGCATTGGCGGCGCCAGGAGCCGCCGTGACCAGCGCTACACCGATCTCGCCGGTCAATTGCGCCCAGCCGTCGGCCATGAACACTGCAGCACCCTCGTGCCGGGTGTGGATGATCTCGATTCCCGCATCCAGGCAGGCATCGTATACCGGCATAATCTGGTTTCCCGAAAGGGAGAAGATTTTCGTCACCCCGGCCAAGGCCAGGGTCTGCACCAGGAGATCGGCACCGCGCATCAATTTCATCCTTGTCCGGCCTGCCCTGCGGACAAGGCCTGTTTCATCTCGTTGGGTTGTAACAAGCGACTGTCGGTCCGGTCTATTCCTGGCTCGCCGGCCGCAGCAGCCTGTGATTCCGCGTCGCCTTTATGCCAGCGCGAACAATGGCAAACACGGATATCGCGGTGAGCGTCCAGAAGAACCAGGTAATGGGCCCGCGAAACAGGATTATCGGCGAACTGCCCGACATGAGCATGGCCTGGCGGAAATTGTCCTCAAGCAGAGGGCCAAGAATGAAGGCGATGAGGAAAGGCGCAGCAGGTATCTTGTAACGCAGCATGAAATAGCCGACCCACCCCATAGCGAACATGACACCGACATCGAAAATCGAATTGTTGACTGCAAAGACGCCGAAGATGCACAGGACAAGAACGGTGGGAAACAGCACACCTCGGGGAATGTCGGCGACATATTTAAAGCCGCGGATCGCCACCGAGCCGATTAAGAACAGGAAGACCGAGCTGACGATGAGGCCCATGAACAGCGCGTAGATGATGTCGACGTTGAGCAGGAACATCATTGGCCCGGGCTGCAGGCCATGGATCATGAAGGCGCCAATGATGATGGCAGTGATCACATCACCGGGAATGCCCAGCGCCAGCAAAGGAATCAGGGTTGCGCCTGCGACGCCGTTGTTTCCGGCCTCTGCAGCAGCGACCCCTTCGATTTCTCCCTTGCCGAAATTTGCCTGGTTCGGCGAGGTCCGGCGTGCCTCGGAATAAGAGAGGAAGGCAGCCGGAGCCGCGCCAATGCCCGGAATGGCGCCCAGAATGACGCCGATGAAACTGCCGCGCACAATCGACTTGAAGCATCGCCTATAGTCGGCGAAGGACACCCAGCTCTTGCCCATCGAGCGCTTCTGTCCATCGAACGCCTTCGGATTCCAGACCATGGCGATGATTTCGGGAATTGCGAACAGCCCGATGAGCACGGCGATAAAATTGAGCCCGCCCATCAGATTGACCTGACCGAAGGTGAAGCGATTGGTTCCATAGATGAGGTCGAGACCGACAGTAGCAAGCAGTAACCCACAAAGTGCGGAAAGCGCGCCACGCAGCAGGCTCTCGCTCGACACACCGGCGATAATGGTCAGCGAAAACAGCATCAGGGTGAAGAATTCCGGCGGCCCAAAATTAAGCGCGAACGACGCAAGAAAACCGGCGAACAGGATCAATGCCAGGTTGGAAATGAGGTCGGCTGTGCAGGAGGCCCAAAGCGCAATGCCCAGAGCCTTTCCGGCCTGTCCATTTTCGGCCATGGGATAGCCGTCGAGCACTGTGGCCGACGAAGCGGGCGTGCCGGGCGTCTTGATCAGGATGGCCGGAATCGAACCGCCGAAAATGCCGCCCTTGTAGACGCCGAGTAGCAGAAGAATACCGGTGATTGGCTGAAGTGCGAAGGTGAACGGCAGCGTCAGCGCCACGGCCATGGTGGCCGACATCCCGGGGATCGCGCCGGCAATAACGCCCACAGCAACGCCAGCGCCGAGCGCGAGGAAACTTTCGATGTTGGCGACCAGCGACAGTCCCAGCATCAGATTATCGGCAAAACTCATGGAAGCCTCACGAAATCGCCTTGCGGCACCGCGACCCCTGCGACATGGGCAAAGAATGCATAGAGAACCAGAGGCACCAGAAATGCGCTGACCAGCGCGGTTCGGGGATGACTGGTGCGGACCAGGAGCGCGGTGATCGCAAACACCAGCATCGAGGTCCAAACCATGCCGATGCGAGGCATGGCCAGCATGGATACCATCATGACGACGGCAATACCGGCCAGGCGGGCCCACGCCTTCGTCCTGTCTTCTACATCAGACGTCTCGGGCTGGGTCGAGAGCGGCGCGCGGATCGACGTCAGGATCATGCCGAGCCCGGTGATTGCGGTGAGACCGGCGAGCGCCCAGGGCCAGAACAGTGGTGAGAGAATGATGTTCGGAACATTGCTGGGTGAAGAAACCCACGTCGGTATTGCGAAAAGGACCAGGAAGGCGGCAACAATGATGGCCCCTGCGCCCAAGTGAATTTGAACCGACCGATCGTGCACCCCGAGCTCCTCCATCTAGGGAACGCGCCGGATTTTGATCCGATCCGGCGCATTCTTCATTCTCAGTTGATGTCAATATGGAAGCTGGCGTTCGAACTACCCTTCGATTCGCATGCCGAGTTCATCAACCAGCTTGCGGAAGGTGT
>NZ_JACIYP010000059.1 GCF_014359905.1 Hoeflea sp.
AGTGAAAGAGCTCGAGAGGGCAAACGAGCATTGGGAGCGATGCCTCGCAAAGCAGTTGACAATGTGAGGGTGACGGTGATAATCACGATCATGCACAAAGGAGAGTTGCACATGGCAATGACTGCCGCCGAACGTAAACGCCGCCAGGTCGAACGCGAACGCGCCGCGAGCGAGGCAATGCCCGACGCGGCATACGGGATGGATCTCGATCCGCCGTTCCCGGATTTCTTTGGGGAGCACAGATCTCTCTCGGAGCTCGAGTTCTCGCTCGATGTGTGTGGTTACCCGCTTCCGGAGTTCGAGGAAGGTGAGCAGCGGTCCTACAATGGTGACTTAGAGCGCGATCCCGAACTAAGCCCCTACACGGGGTTCGAGGGGGCCCTCGGGCGCGCCGAAGTCATGGTCTCTAATCTCTCCGACGCTGCGGTCACACTGGCGCAAATGATAAACGACTATAAGCGCATGCAGATCACTCGTCGGCTTTCGCAGATCGACGCCATGGATCTGAGCGACCCCGATGTGCGCAAGAAGGCGATGGAAGAGATGGTCAGCCTTAACCGGCTGCTTGAACGCCTGAACAAGCAGGTGCGGTTCAATCTCCCGCAGTGGAAGCTCAGGGGCGAATAGCCCCTCCAGCACGTGCCAGGCCTCGTCACGGTTGTTGATTGTCTCGCCCGTGCTCTTCGACCTCAGTGCCAAAGCAGGCCGCCTCTAGCTAGAGCGGCGCAGGCGAAGCCTTGGCCTGAGGCCACCGCGCCCCACCGACAACGCATTGGATCAGCGAGTGCCACAGCGGCGCGTCGCCCTGACCACCTGTGCTTGCCGTCCAACACAAAACATCACCAACACCCACAAAGGAACAACCATGTCTGTCAATGCAAGCATCCCCCAGGTGGTCATCGCCTATAGAAGGGTATCGACCAGTGAACAGGGTGAGTCAGGGGTAGGTCTCGAAGCTCAGAAGAAGGCGATCGAGGCATATGCGTCGGAGGAGAAGCTTATCATAGAGAAGTGGTTCGATGACGAGAAGACGGCGGCCGGCGAGGAGAGCATCTGGAAGCGCCAGGGTTTGCAGGCGGCGGCTGATCTGGCCCGAAGGAATGGTTGGTCGATTATCGTGTCTGACCTGAGCCGCCTGTCGCGCGACGTGATTAGCTGCGAAGACTTCATCCTGACGCAGAACCTTAAGGTCGTTTCTGCAACTGAGGGCGGTCTGGTTACCAAGTCCACTCTGAGGGCCAAGGTCAGCCGGGCCGAATACGAGCGGGATGTGATCTCCGAACGCACCAAGGCGGCCCTGGATGGCCAGAGGAGGCAGGGTAGGGCGCTTGGCAACCCCGCCTCCCTGGGGAAGGCGCGGAAGGCCTCTGCGGCGTCCAGGAAGGCCATTGCGGGGGCGAAGGTCGACGAGCTGGTGCGGTGGTTTGTCGACAGGCCCGACTTGGTTAATCTGTCTGTCCCGGCACTTGTGAAGAAGTTGAAAGATCTGGGTATGCGAAGCAGCACTGGTAAGACTTGGACCCAAGCCTCGCTCCGGAAGAAGCGCAAGGACGCGTTGCTGTCGATGGGGCTGCTTGCGGGTAAGCTCCAAGCTGAGCCAGTTCCGGTGGTGGAGACAGGTTCAAAAGATCTGGAGGACGAGGGAGCCAGAGCCAAGAACCCTATCTGGGGGATGTTCTGAACGACCTGCTCGCTCTTCCATGATCGGCGGCGGTCGAGGCGCCGGTCGTGGATTGGTCTTGCCGCTGGCGATGGCGACCGACCTGGGAAAGGCGAGGGCGCCGCATCCCTCGGGGGAGCGAAGCGCGCCCGAGAGCGAAGTCCTAGGTGGGTTTGCGCCGAGGAGGGCATTCTGGCGCCGGTAAGATCTGGCGCCAGGAACCATCATTGCAGCACCAGCCCCGACTTCATATCATGGCAGCAGTCAATGCGGACATGGAGGGTGAATTGAGCTTCGGTAGTGATCTGATCGACTCCTTGAACCAGGCGCTTCTGTTCGCCCATGGGAAAGGCGATGGTATCCTTCATGTGCGGGCGAACGCCCATGAAGCGCGTGAGAGGGCTGGACTGGAACCGGCCGAGATGGCGCGGTTGATGGGTTTGCCGGTCACGGAATGGCTGGCGAAGGAGGCTGCGGAGAAGCCTCTGCAGGGGCCTGAAGCGGTGCTTGCTCTCGTTATCGCGCGAGACGCGGGTGTCGTGCGCTCAGCACTCGGCTACTTGGCGTGAGGCGAGCGGCGTGCGCGGCGGCTAACCTGGGAAAGGGTGGGCGCCGCATCCCTCTGGGGAATGGCGCGCTCTGAACTGCGAAGTCCTAGAAAAATAGGTGTCGAGCGATGGGGATCGGTTCTGGTGCCGACAGCATCCGGCGCCAAGGCTCCTCTCTCGCCCTGTTCGTCATGCTCAGCATCGGTTGCCTTCGCGGGACCATGGGACCGCGGGACCAGGAGTAGCGAGACCACTCGGCGGTCCCTTGGTCCCGCGGTCCCACTGGGAATTGTATGTGGCCATGACGAAGTTGCACGTCTTAGGAAAGCGAGCATGACAATGACCTAGCCCCGTTATGTATGCATGTCGCGGCCTGCCCCTCTTGTGGTTCGTGCAGAGGCTCGCGGCCACGCTGCTGGGCGCTACACTGATGCGACGCAGCGTCGGTTCGTGGACAATCGGCGAGAGGAACGCTTGTCGGAATGCGCATGCGCCAATGTAAAGAAGGTTTGGTTGACACTGCTTGTCAGAACTTGTCGTAAGTTTACACGAGGAAGGTCAGCCGTGCTTGGTCTGATCTATGGTGCTGAAATCGAGATTTCGGATATCATGTTGTTTAATAAGAGAAATGTGGTTGGAGAAGAACAAGAGCGCAGGCTTCCGAGCAGAATGGCGCCGCTTAACTCCGTCCGGATTTTTTCGCGGGGATATTGCTCCTATCTCGCGCCAGATCGGCGCCATAGGCAGCGTGGGAGTCTGTCTACGCTCTACTATCTCAGCTAAGCGCGCCCCACGGGAATGTCCCGCTCGATGTTGAAAAGCGCGACGGGCGGCGCTGCGGGTTGCATGGTTATGCGGCCTCTGCCATTGGGTCAACCGGCGCGCCGGTCTCCGGGTTGCGGTGCTTTTCGAGCGCGGCCTTGAGGATGGGCAGCTGCTTGCAGGCCTTGAGGCGGCGGAAGCCCTTGGCGGCCTCGATCATGCCGGCGGCGGTCCAGCGCAGCGCCATCTGCGCGTCGCGCCAGCGCTTCACGTTCCGGCAGACCTGCCGGATCACCGCGTTCATCGACTCGATGATGTTCGTCGACGCCAACGACCGGCGAAGCTCAAGCGGCAGGCCTAGGCGGGTGACGGTCAGGATCTCGTCGAGCCCTTCAAGGATGCTCTTCGACACACCCGGTGCCTCGAGTTCGAGACGACGCGCCAGATTGCGCAGAAGATGCTCGGCCTTGGTGGCATCGTCGATCTCCCAGGCCTGGCGCAGGGTGCGGCGAACAGCGGCATGGAGCTTGGGGTCGATCCGGTCGGTGATGTTGCGGGCCTTGTGGACCTGGCAGCGCTGGATCGGGATGTCGGCCCCGAAGGTCCGGCGGATCGCCTTGGTCAGGGCCTTGGCGCCATCGACGATGAACAGCCGGCAGATCTCGGGATCGAGCCCGCGCTCGATCAGGTTGTCGAGCAGGGCCTGCACGGTCGCGGCGTTCTCGGTGGCCCCCTCGACCACGCCGAGAGGATGCTTGCCGCCGTCCGCATCGACCCCGACCGCGCCGATCATCAGCAGGTTCTCGTCCATGTGAAGCCCGTCGATCTGGATCACCAGCAGGTCGAGCTGCGACAGATCCGAGGCCATCCATTCGGCCAACCGCGCCTCGGGTCAGCGCCTTGAACCGCCGGGAGACCGCGGATTTCGACAGCCCCGATCCCGCCTCCGCCGAGATGCCGGCCTCGGGCAGGCGCACGGCGCGCCCGAACTTGCGCGTGGCGACATTCATCAGCATCAGGCTCATCGCCCATTCCTCCAGCCAGCCGCCCTCGGCCGCCTCCTGCCAGCTGGGCAGTGGCAGTTCCCTGCCCGTGCTCTTCGAGCGGACCCGGGGGCGCTCGAGCGCGACCTTGCCGCCGTGAAAGCCGACACGGCCCTTCGTGCGGCCCCAGCGATATCCGGGCTTGTCGGCGCTGCGGGCATGCGCGTCCCCCGCCAGGGCCTTCACGTCGTCTTCCAGCATCTCGCTCAGCGCCGCGACGCCCGCGATCAGGCAGAACTGGTCGAAGCTCTGCCCGACCGCGCCCCAGGCCGTATCGACGGCCGATGCAAGCTCAGGGTGGCTGGTCAGCGCCAGGTCGGATGTCGTAGTCTTCTTCATGGCTTCCCTCTCGGTTTGAACGCCCCGAGCCTACGGCTCAGGGGAAGCAACGCCACCCTTCATCCCAATTTCAACATCAGCCGGGACATCCCCCGCCCCACCCGCCAGCCAGCTCCTGCCGATCATCCCGCTCGATGCGGTCGAAGTAGTCCCGATCCGGCAGCCCGAAGTCAGCTCCCAGAGCTCCTTCCACCACCCTGGCCTGCGCATGCAGTCCGTCCGCAAGATCTTTGGCGGCAATGCCGGGCGCGACCTCTGCGATCCTCCCGGCCAGCGCGGCGATCTGCTTCACCGTCCGCCCCAGCTGGGGCTTGGCAAAGCCCAGATCGACCAGCAACCCGCGCAGGTTGTCCAGGGTGAAGTCCTCGGCGAAGTCCGCCTCTCCATGCCGGAAGGCAAGCTGGTGGGTGACGCTCCGGTCCATGAACACCGGCACGACGTCGTAGAGCGGCGCTAGGGCTGTGCCACCGCCCTGATGGATCACCGAGGCGTTCTTGCCGTGGTTGTCGGAGTTGCCGACCAGCAGGTTGAACAGCGTGTGCTCAAGGAAATCGCGCTGGAAGATCGTCGGCACCGACGCCTGCGCCGCGATCAGCCTCACCGCTGCGGCCGAGAACCTGTTTGCCGGGTTCACGCTGCTCCGCTCGTATTTCAACGTCGGCGGCAGGCCAAGCGCCTGGCAAAAGTCTTCGGCATGAACGCGGGTGATCAGTGCTTCGTCTGCGGTGACCTTCATCTCTCGGTCGAAGCGCGTCGACAGGATCGCATGGATGTGGCGCCCCTCCAAATCGAACTCCAGCGCCGTGCAAGGCGCGATCTGCAGTCCGCACCTCTGGGCGATCTTCAACAGCGCGACCTCGTGGCGGGTGATCTGCGCATCGTCGACCGGGGAGACCTTGAGGATATGGGTGGTCGGCGCCCGCGAACTCGCCTTGGGCAGGTAGAACCGCCCTTCGCGCTCGACCACGGCGATCTTGCCCTGGACGCCGGCTACCGGCGACGGATCGCGCTCGACGTCCGGCAAGCGCCTGTGCAGGTGGAGCGACAGGACGATTGCCTGAAGCCGGTCCTCCTCCAGCAGCTCATAGTCCTGCGGAAACCGTCCTGGTGCCTTGCCAGGGCCGCTGCCTTCCGGTGTGACCGAGATCGCCCCCGGGCAGTCAGCGCCGAGGTGCCAGAGAAGCGACCCGACGTCGCCGCGGTCCAGCTTGTAGCTGTCCAGGACGCGTTCGAGCTGCGGTCCCTCGAAGAGCAGGTTGGCGAAGTAGCCGCGGCACTCCCCGTCTGAGAAGGGCTCGGGCCGGACAGGCAGCGACAGCGATACCTGGTGCTCGCGCCCGACGCCTCCGGCGTAGGTGAAGCTGAGCGCCCTGTCGTCGCTGCGCGTCAGCAGGCCAACGGGCGCGTTGTGCCCCTCGATCCAGACGTCCATCTTCATGCGCGCGGCTCCGCCAGTAGGTCGATCCCGAGGGCGTTGCAGAGGCGGAGGTAGGTGTCGAGCGTCGCCTTCGCAGATCCGCGCTCTATCTTGGAGAGGTTGCCCTGGTCGATCCCGGCGATGCTGGCGAGATCGCCTTGCTTGATCTTCAGCGCCTCCCGCCGGCTGCGGATGAGGGCGCCTATGTCTGTGGCGTCGAGGATCTTGGGCATGTGGTTGATCTTTGGTTTTGAAGCCAAATCTAGCGCCTCTTGATCGCTGCGACAAGAGGTTTTGGCCTGGCTACCAAATTCAGGCATTTCACTCGCGGAAGGAAGCGGGCTTTGTGGCTGTCACCAAAATACTGCGATCATATCTGCGCTGCCACCATTCATCTCCTGACTCATTGCTCACCGAACCCGTCTAAGCAAGACTGCACAAACATCTGGCACGATGGGAAAATGCGGGGCGTCGTTGCATCCCGGACAGACAGGGGCGGGCAATCCACGCATGACCTTCAACTCGGATGACGTCCTCCGCTACTGGCGAGCTTCACTGGCCGACGGCGCACTCGGCGAGGGCAAGTTCCGCCATGCTGACCGCAAGCGCTTCATAGAGGTTCGCGGCGAAGCTTTGAAGACTGGCGTCTTCTCGCAAAAAGCTGTGGAGCAGCTGTTCAAGGATCAGGGCACGGCGCGCACGGTCGCGGTCCGGTTCTGGCCTCTGGTCTTGGCACGCAAGGTATCCCACGGGTCGTCACGCGGCGGTGGGTTGCCGGACATGGTCGCGCCCGTCGTGACCGAGGCAACGGTGGACAGGGACGGAACGATGACGCCGACGCGCAACGCGTTGGCGCGCGACCTGCTGACACCGCTGCCTTCCGGCGAGTTCTCGATCGGCTCCGTCGATGACCTGGATGCGTTCCTGACCGAAACGCCCTTGCCCGAGATGATGGTCAGCGAATCCTGGTCGGACTACCTCGGCCACTGCCGGAAGATGATCGATGCCGTGGCGCAGGGCTGGCCTGCGGGAGATGCCGACTACCAGACCATTGGCTCGGGCTTCATGGAGCTCGCAGAGGATGCCAGCGCGACCGTCCGAGGCATCCTCGAACTCTACGACAAGTTGCTGGTCAACAAGCCTGACGCGCCGCTTCTCAGACAGATCACTCAGCCGAGAGCGGCGTTGGGCGATCCTGATCGTCGGATTGAACGACAGTTCGCTCGGCGCCTTGGGCACTCTAACCCTCACTTCCCGCTCGCAGAACACCAGCGCCAGGTTCTAGCCTGGCTCGATGCCTCGGCACCGGGTGAGGTCATCGCGGTGAACGGGCCTCCCGGAACCGGCAAGACAACGATGCTCCTGTCGGCCGTGGCCAGCCTGTGGGTGCGCGCTGCCCTGCGGGGCGAGGATCCGCCGGTGATCGTTGCTGCGTCATCCAACAATCAGGCCGTGACGAACATTATCGACGCGTTCGGCAAGGACTTCGCCAAGGGCGAGGGACCGTTCGCCGGGCGTTGGCTTCCCGAGATCGACAGTTTCGGGATCTTCCTCGCCTCGCATGCACGGCGGCTGGAGGCGGCCCGGAAGTATCAGACCGAGGATTTCCAGATCGCGCGGGAAACCATCGCCTACATCGAGCGTGCGCAGCCTGTATACCTCGAAGCCGCCCGCGTTGCCTTTCCCGATCTGCTCGAACCTGATGTCGCTTCGGTCGTGACCGCCTTGCGGGAGAGAATGCTTGCCGAGGCCGCGAAGCTTGCGCGGCTTGACCGCGCAGATGCCCGCCTCGAGGCTGCGCGCATCTCAGTCGAGAGCACACTGGGTGCCGATCCCGAGGCTGAGGAGAAAAGGCGTTCCACCGAGGTAGAGAACCTGGCAGGTGATGTGGGCCGACTGAAGGCCGCCCGCACGGCCCTTGACCAGCACCTGGCATCGGAGACCCTGCTGACCGTCATTTTCAGCTTACTGCCGTCGGTCAAGAAGAAGCGCGCCTTGCGGGCACGTCTGGCGATCGGCGACCTCATGACCGGTCTCAAGAATGTCACGCGCATCCCAGCGATCGAAGCCCGCCTGCAGGATGAGCTTGAAGTTGCGGGCGAAGCGCTGAAGCGATCCGAGCAGGACCTTACGAAAGCGCGTGCCCTGCGCCTAGGCCTTGCTGAGGCGGAGCAGGAGTGGGCAGGCGCGGCGCTTGCGATGGGCGATGCGGCAGACCGCCCGGAACTGGAGAAGCAGGCGGACGTCGGTGTCCGCTTCTCGCTTTTCCTGCTCGCGACCCACTATTGGGAAGGCCGCTGGCTGATGGCAATGGCGGCAGATCGCCTCTCCATCACGACGTCTCACGCGAAGAAAGGGCTGTCCACGGTGGTGCCCCGATGGCATCGGCGCATGATGCTGACCCCATGTGCCGTGGCAACATTCGCGAGCTTGCCGATCAAGATGACATACACCCGGCGGCACGCGGAGAAATGGGCGACGGAATACCTCTTCGACTTCATCGATCTTCTGATCGTCGACGAGGCGGGACAAGTCCTCCCCGAGGTCGCGGGGGCCTCGTTCGCTCTCGCCAAGCGCGCCCTGATCATAGGCGACACACAGCAGATCGAACCGATCTCTTCAGTGCCGCGACCGGTGGATGTGGGCAATCTTCGGAACTTTGGCCTCCTGCAGGATGACGGGGGGCTGCAAGATCTCGCTGCGCGCGGTATCTGCTCGAGCACCGGAAGCGCGATGCGCCTCGCTCAACAGGCCTGCCATGTGTCTCCACACCCGGATCTCGAGCGTGGCCTCTACCTGTTCGAGCACCGGCGCTGCTATGATGAGATCATCAGCTTCAGCAACACCCTGTGCTACAAGGGCAAGCTCCGCGCCCTGCGTGGCCCTGCACCCGAGGGGAGCCTGCTGCCAGCCCTTGGCTATCTCCATATCAATGGAAGGGCGTTCTCGGCCGGAAGCAGCCGCACCAACCCCTTGGAGGCGCACACCATTGCCTCCTGGCTCGACGCCAACCGCGCCGGCCTTGAGGCGCAGTATCGCAGACCGCTCGAGCAGATCGTGGGCATCGTCACGCCCTTCGGTCGCCATGTGCGGGAGATCCGTGAAGCTTGCGCAAGACGAAGGATCGCGGTGGAGGGCAGGGAAGGGATGACGATCGGCACCGTCCACGCTTTGCAGGGCGCCGAGCGTCCGGTCGTGATCTTTTCCCCGGTCTACTCGAAGCATGCAGACGGCGGCTTCATCGACGCATCCCCCAGCATGCTCAATGTCACCGTTTCTCGCGCGAAAGACAGCTGCCTGGTCTTTGGAGACATGGACGTTCTCTCCGCGGCCCAAGCCGGCTCGCCCCGAGCGATCCTCGCGGACCTCCTGACCAGCTCGAACGGCAATGCGCTCGAGTTCTCCGCCGAGCCGCGCGCCGACCTCACGGACGCAGGGGCTCAAGTCCAGATGCTGCGGGACGCGGCAGAGCACGATGCCTTTCTCCTCGACGCGCTTGCCGGAGATGGTCGCCGCTATACCATCGTGAGCCCTTGGGTGGTCGCCGGCACCATGGAGCGTGTCGGGTTCATTGCCGCATTCGAAGCGGCGGTCAGTCGCGGGGCGACGATCGATGTGTATACTGACCCGTTGCTCAACACAGGACAAGCCTCGGGCGGGCTCACGCAGATCGAGGCGGTGGAACAGGTGCTGACTCGGATCGGCGTGAACCTGCACAAGCTGCCGAAACTCCACAGCAAGATCGTCTGCATCGACGCCGATCAGCTTTGCATCGGCTCCTACAACTGGCTCAGCGCCGATCGGCATGGACAATATGCCCGGCACGAAACGTCGGTCGCCTACCGGGGTCAGCACCTTGAGGATGAGATAGAGACCATCGTCGGCAGTCTGAAACGCAGGGAAGGTTAGGCTCGACAGCTCTTTGACGTCCAAATCAGCGGCTAGACGCAGTCGTCACCGCGGAACACGATCCCGAACCCCGCACTGCCGCTGCCTGGCAGCAGCACGATCGCGGCGCCATGCGCGGCCAGCAGGTTGCGCACCACCGATAGCCCCATGCCGGTGCCGCCGCGCCGCGTGGTGAAGAAAGGTTCGAAGATGCGGGCTTCGTTTCCGGCAGAGATGCCGTGCCCGTCGTCGGAGACATCGAGCGTCAGCCGCCCTGCCTCGGTGCGTGCGGCCAGCACCACCCGCCCCGCGCCATGTTCCGCGGCGTTGCGCAGAAGCTGGCCGAGGACGATCATCATGCTTTTCGGCGCAATCGGCAGGGGAAGGGTCTCGCCACTCGCCTTCAAGTCGAGGCCAGGGAAGTCCGCCGCCAGCACAGGCAGCAGATCCGCAAGCGACGTGCGTCCCAGATACCGCGCCTCACGGACCTGTGCGGCGCGGCGCAGGGCAGCGAGTTGCGCCTCGATCTGCGCGCGGGCGCCGTCGATCTCGGCCAGAAGGCGGCGGTCTTCCTGCGATAGGGTGCCGCCGTCCTCCAGCAGCTCCGCTGCGGTGCGGATCGCCGCCACCGGCGTCTTCAGCTCGTGCGTGACATTGTTCTGGGAAACGCTCAGGAGCGCTGGCGGAAGCGGCGGCGCCCCACGAGAGCACTCACAGTGCGGGGGCCAGAACTCGGGTTTCCGGGCGCTTTGTCCGGTGTGGGCGGGGAGCGGCCTGTTCGCATCGCGGCACAGCAGTCGCAGCGACCTCGGAAGACCAGTCATTTATACAGAGCTCAGCGACTGCATGGACCGCCACCCCGTAGGAGTGGGTAGCAGTTGTTCATCGCATCCGATGACGGGAGCGAGCATTCAGGCAGCACCTGTCCGGAAGCCGACAATCCGGCGCGCGTGGGCCGGGGCGCTATGCTATCAAAGGTGAGAATCGGACCATAGACGACTGAACAACGTTATGTCGTGTCCAGCATTGTGAGCCAAGATGTCACGAGAAGTCAGAGATGAGATCCGTAAGACTGGCTACATATTTCTGAAAAGTCATCGGCCGGACGAAAGCGTCGTCGAGCTAGCGAAGTCTTGGGGCAAGCCCATGGTCCTGTGGGAAGACGGACTCGTCCAGGCACTTGTGCCGCGCACTGAGGCCGCGCCAAACAGCTATAGCGGCATCTACGGTCTTGGTCATTTCCCGTTTCATTCCGATCTCGCTCACTGGCTCACGCCGCCACGCTATCTCCTTTTGCGTTGCGTGACCGGCTATGCGGATATTCCAACGTTGCTGGTCGACGGGCGCGACCTCATAGACGCCATCACCCTCGACATCTTGGCTCGCGCCATCTTCAAACCGCGAAGGCCGCGCGATGGGAGCGTTTCACTCTTGCGTCTTTGCGAATCTATCGAAGACAGCGTTCGGATTCGTTGGGACCCAGTGTTCCTGAAACCGGCGAGCAGGATCGGCGCAGTCGCCGACTTGCATATCCGTGAATGGCTTTCGACATGTAAGCCGACCTCGTTGTCTCTTACCCAACCCCACGACACGCTCCTGATTGATAATTGGCGGATGCTGCATGCCCGTTCTCCGATCCTTCCCGGGCGCGAGAACCGGAAAATACAGCGAATCTATCTGGAGAATCTACATTGAAGAAGTCGATTTCACCCGGCGCAACACCGGCCTCATGCGATCCGGATGCGCTGTATCTGAAGGCCGAGCGCTACATCCAGCATATGGACGCGTTCGACAGCGACGACTGGGAATATGCCCTGTGGTCCAGCCTTGCACTCGAATTTCTCGCTCGTGCTGCGCTCGCCAATGTTAGCCCCGCCCTAATCGCAGACACCGATAAGAGCTGGGCGAGCTTATACCACGCCTTGGGTTTCACGCCCACAGAAGAGCGATTCGCGCCAAAATCGATCGCTGTTAGCGAGGTCTTCAAACGCCTCACTGCCATTCTCCCGGAATTTGCTAAAGAGCATGAGAACTTTGGCGTTCAGCACACGGGCCGCCGCAACGCCGAACTTCATTCCGGCGAACTTGCCTTTGACGGGGTCAGGGGGTCGTCCTGGCAGCCGCGCTTCTATCAGATCTGTGGGATTCTTCTCGCCTCGATGGGTGCGACGCTCGAGGATTTTCTCGGAAAGGATGAGGCGAATGTCGCCAGGAGGTTGATTGCCGCCACAATCGACGAAAGCGCGAAGGCAGTGAAGGGCGAGATCGATGCCCACAAGAAAGTCTGGCTCGCAAAATCCGGCGATGAGCGCGAGACACTAACGACCCAGGCCGCGGTTTGGGCCACTCGGCACGCCGGTCATCGCGTTGATTGCCCAGCCTGCACCTCCCAGGCACTCGTTTGGGGCGAACCCGTCTCGGCGCCACAGCAGCGGCTGAGCGGAGGCGAAATCACCGAAACCCAGGAATTCCTCCCGAACCGGTTCGAGTGTGTCGCATGCGGCCTCAAGATCAGCGGCTTGTCGCGTCTCGCCGTGGTCGGCTTGAGTGACCGCTACAAGAAGACCCAAGTTTACGACGCTGCCGAATATTATGCGCCCGAAGATGAATATTCCGGGTATGAGGATGACCACAACGAACGTTGAACGATGCTGCTCTGCGCGATTGGTGTGGGGAGATGGCCCGCTCAGGGGCTTGGAGGTTAAATGTTTGGTGAGGAACACGTATCCGTTGCGGTAAGAGATGATTTCGTCGCGCGGCAGACTAAGGCGAAGCCTGTGCCTGCCCTTGCGGAGTTGCTGTGGAACAGCCTCGATGGAGACGCCACCGAGGTATCGGTCGAATTCGCACACGACGATCTTGCAGGCGGGATGTCGAAAATCGTCGTCTACGACAATGGCGATGGCTTCTCTCGGAGCGATGCGCGTGCTCTGTTCGGCAATCTCGGCGGCTCTTGGAAGCGACAGATACGACAGACAAAGCGGAATCACCGCATGATCCACGGCCAGGAAGGGCGCGGACGTTACAAGGCGTTCGCTCTCGGGCAGTCCGTCACTTGGAAAGTTTGCTACGATGATCCGTTCGGAAGGAAGGCATTCGAGGTCCGGCTTAAGGAAGCCGATCTTACCGACGTCATTATTAGCGAGGAAGAGTTAGCGCCCGAACGCTCGACAGGCGTTATTGTAGAAATCAACGACCTCCAGCGTGAATTTAGAACCTTCGAGAGCGAAGCCGGCCTTCAGGACCTGAACGAGATTTTCGCGCTCTATCTGATGAACTATCGGAACGTGTCGATCTCTGTTGCTGGCCGAAGGCTTGACCCCGAGAAGGTGATCGCCAGCCATCACAAGACAGCACTGCCGCCGATCGAAACGGATAACGGCACACGTCACGATGTCGAGCTCGAAGTGATCGAATGGCGGACGGAAGCGCGGCGCGTCCTATATCTCTGCTCCGCAAGCGGATTTCCGTTCGATCAGGTCGAGACCCGCTTCCACATTCCCGGCTTCTCATTCTCTGCCTATCTGAAATCGAGCTACATTGACGAACTGCACAACGAAGAACATGTCGCACTCTCGGAGATGGATCCCTTGTTGAGCGCTGCCGTCGAACATTCGCGCACCTCGATCAAGGACTATTTCCGTGGAAAATCGGCTGAAAAAGCTCGATCTGTAGTCGATGAGTGGATTGCCGAGGACGTCTATCCGTATCGCGGAGTGCCCCAAAACGCTGTCGAAAAGGTCGAGCGTCAGGTTTTTGATATCGTCGCGGTTCAAGTCCAAGAGCTCGCACCCGATCTTGGCATCAGTTCGGCAAAGGCGAAAGCCCTGCACCTTCGCATGTTGCGCAACGCCATAGAGCGTGGACCGGAGGAGTTGCAGCTCATCCTCAAGGAGGTGCTGGACCTTCCGGTGCGAAAGCAGAGGGAGCTTGCAAACCTTCTTCAGGAAACGACGCTGTCTGCGATCATCACCGCCGCTAAGACCGTCGCAGATCGGCTTAAATTCATTTCAGCGCTGGAGTCGATCGTCTTTGACCCGGAAACGAAAGCTCGCATGAGGGAGCGCACGCAGCTTCACAAAATCCTCGCCGAAAACACCTGGGTGTTTGGCGAGGAATATAACCTGTGGGTAAGCGACAAGGATCTTCGTCGCGTCCTCGAGAAACATCGCGACCATCTCGATCCGAGCATTGCGATCGATGAGCCCGTGAAAGTAATCGGAAAGGCGCGTGGCATCATTGACCTAATGTTCTCGCGCTCGACTCGACGGCATCGCGCCAATGACATTGAGCACATGATCGTCGAGCTCAAGGCGCCGAAGGTGAGGATCGGCGCTGACGAGATTACGCAAGTGAAAAAGTATGCGATCGCTGTCACATCAGACGAACGGTTCGCGACCGTCGAAGGTGTGCGCTGGCACTTCTGGCTGGTCTCCAACGCCTATGACAACTTCGCAAGGCATGAGATCGAAAGTGGACCCGATCGCGAGCGCCGCCTGATCGCGCGGGGACCGCGACATATCGTTGGAATCAAGACGTGGGGCGAGCTCATCGAGGAAAATCGGGCGCGGCTTCAGTTCTTCCAGGAGCATTTGCAGCATTCCGCCGACGAGAGCACCGCGATCAAGTATCTTCAGGAAAAGCACAGCCAATTCTTGGAGGGTGTCATCGTCGAAGGCGCCGACGAAAATAGTGAAGATCAGCCGGAAGCTCTGGCGTCAGAAGAGGCTGAGCAGCCTTCCTAGCCGGAATTGTGGGACATCGGACGAGTAGTCGCACACTGTAAACCGTCAAGAGGCATTTGGGAGTATTACGAGTGTCGCAAGTCACTATATATTCTACTGAATACTCAGCAATGTCTGAGGATGACAGGAAAGCCTTCGCTACGCTCGTCGCCTTCGGAGGGGCGGTTAAGGTTGACCGAGTTCGAGCAGGAATTCAGCACCAAGGGGCCAAGCTGGTCATTGCGAAAATCAATGGCGAAATGATTGGCTGTGCTGCATTGAAGTCACCCACGGAAGGGTATCGTGCGGGTCTTCAGAAAGGAAAAGCTCAGTTCGCCCTTCCCGAGGAAGCTTACCCACACGAGCTTGGGTATGTTGCAGTCCTTTCAGGCCACGAGGGTCAAGGGTGGGGATCAAGGCTATGCGAAATTGTGATGTTGCTCGCGGGTCGAGATGGAGTGTTCGCGACGACCGGCACAGCATCAATGCTGACGAGAATTCTTCCTGGCCTCGGCTTCAAATGGGTCGGAGTTGTGTGGAATGGGGAGCAGAACCAGAAGGATAAGAAAAAGCCGGACCTTCATCTGCTGGTTCGACCGCGCCTAGATAATACCGAAAACTTTGCTGCGAATCGCGCGAAAGGCAACTTCGGGAAGTGCTTGCCTGCGGATTACTCCAGCCTTAAGGACGGCTAAGGGCCGGCTCGATTGTTGCTCCTGCAACCGGCTGGAACATCTCGACCGTCATTCTGGGTCTGCGAAGCCGTGAAGCATGCGGTGGTGGTGCATGTAGGATAACTGAGTGTCGGTCAGAGAAACGTTCAAGCCTTCAATGCCCAACGCTCGCTGTGACGGCTTCGAGAGGCGCTTGGACATCATCAGTGCGCCGTCACCCGAGAAACTGACAAAGCCCTTGTCGAATAGAGCATCCCACGTCGGCGACAAAAGCAGGGCGTTTCCGGGATCTAGGCATTCATTAGGGTTGTGGCAGCATTCCCGCCACGGTCTTATGTGAGAGGCAATCAAGAGCCTCTGCTCTTCCAGGCCTGTGATCAGGCACCTGCCATATGCTTGGATAACACGGCGCCTGAAAAGACCCTGCCCTATACGTGCTTTGATGATCGATTCTCTTGTCGTTTTCGGCAAGCATTCGTCGTCCCTGACCTCTTGTTCGAGATCCTCATCGCTAAGTGCATCATCGCTTCCGGCCTCACTTACATCCGCAGAGGGGGCGGCTAGCCAGTCCCCAGTCTCCGGGGTGATCCAGTAGGTTCGAGACGCATTGTCGGGGGTGGTGCTCAACAATGAGCAAAACCGGACGAAATGCTCTTCCGCCACATCGTCCGAGACGTTCCACGTCGTGAACCCGATCTCCTTGGCCAGAACCTGCCTTATCCTTGGGGTGGTCTCCCTTCCGTCGCGGTGCTCTCGTGCGGCGTGGTCACTGACAGTGTTGTCCTTGTAGCCTAGGAAGCGAGAGGGAGCGAACGCAATACCTTCAGAGGTCAGATATGGCAGCAAAACACGCCCTTTGGCGATCAAAGACCGATAGATGTCGAACTCTTGTCCTTGACCGGTCTTCCGCACAGATTCCAGTGCGCTGAGGTTGCCTTCAAGATCCGGATAGTCGTCAATCAGGGTCATCAAAACGCTCCCTAGTTATGAGGCAGACAGTGTCTACTCTACCGGGAAGTGTAAATAGCAGTAATTTTCCTGAGCGTGTTTAAGGAACTGCTAGACCGGGTCCTGGAAATTCTGGATGGCTGCATCAGCATGCATCTGGCGGAACGCCGGACGGTTTCGTTGGTGATCGTGCGGCCGTGGAGGCACCGCTTTGTAGGTAAATATCTGAAGAATGCTCGGTCACTCTGCAATGCAGGATGCAGCGGCGGCTACTGCCCGCAACAGGTCGACCCTTCCCGGCTATTGCTACACGAGCTCATCGCCGGCCGATGCCCGACATCAGCGGTCCGTATCCATCTCCGCCCATCGAGCCGTCTCGATGCCCCGCCGGATCCGGTCCCGCGCCTTCTCCGGCGACACGGCGTGCCGCTCGGCAAGAACTTTCGCTGCTTCGGTCATGCTCCGGAAGCTCTCTCTTTCGAAGAAATAGGTCTCGCCGCGTCGGGATGTTTTTCCGAGCGGCTGCGAGAGCGCTTCTTCCACCGGCATGCCAGCGGCCAGGCGGAAGTTGAATGTGCCGACCCCGATCCCGAATGCCTTGCAGGCCTCCGCCTTGCTGGGCCAGCTCTGCCCGAAAGCAGTCACCTTCCGGCCGTGAACACTCGTCACGCGGTCGCGCCCGGAGCCCCATGCAAAATTCGATGGGCCCCAAGGTGCAGAACTGTCCGGCCGGTAGAGATCGAGATCCTCCTTGCCCTCGGCGCCGGTCTGCCGCTTCCAGATGTCGTAGTCCTCCCAGCCCGCGACCACCGGCGCCGTGCCACCTTCGCGCGCCCGCTTGAGGAGGCCCAACCATTTCCTGAAGAGAATCGTTCCCGCCTCCGGATGTCGGCTTTGCCTGCGCGCCGTCTCGGGGATGGGTTTGCCGTCGACAATCCGCCGGAGGACGACATGTTTAGCGAGGCCTGTGATCTGCGAAATTGCGCGGGCAGCTGCCTCGCGGGACTGGTAGGGAACGCCGTCGATCGACACCGACAGCCCTTCTACACGGCCAATGTTGCCTCCGGGCGCGCTGTTGAAACCGGTGGGCATCATCGTGTCCAGCTTTTCGATCCATTGCCGCTCCCGCTCGCCCAGCATCTCGCCGGACAGGGTGCCCTCTTCGATGATCTCCATGCGGAAGTCGGCGGCCCCGGTCTCGCGCATCGCCCTGTAGAGAGGTGACGTGCCCCCGGTCTCGAAGGTGCATTTCAGGTGCTCCCGCCAGCGGGATCGTTCGCCGCGCATACTTATGCCGACATACTGCCGGCCGGTCGAAAGCTGGGTAATTGCGTAGACTAGGCACCAAGCCCCGTCACGCTCGATCGCCGGCCGGCTCAGAGCGTCATCTATATCCCAGCCTCGCTGCAGGCGGGGCCTGATGACTGCACGGTCCCCATAGCGGCCGATCCTCTTCAGGAAGGACGTGGCCGCAGTGTAGTGGCCGCGCGCCTCGGGGAAAAGATTGCCCGCGTAGATGAATCCCTTCCGGCGACCGCCGCGCCCGTAGTGGGTGTTCCAATTCTCAAAGGTCAGCTTCGCCGCGTCCCTGACGAACTTATTCGTCAGGTCCATTCGTTTCACAACCCGCTGCCGGAACGTTGCATAATCGACGCGATCGCCGTCGGTGGCGCCGTAGACACTCGCGAGGTCGGCGAGCCTCCCGTCTACAAGGATCCATGTCCTGCGAGTTCCGTGCTTCAGCTGGAACGCGGCGGCATCGAGATGAAGCGCGTCGTCGAGCCAGCCGTCCTCGTAGTGCCCATGCTTCTCCACTCCGCGGCGCAGCCGCGCGGCGAGCGTCCCCTTTCCGATGGCTGGCGGCGGCACCACGTCCCGGAAGAGCTGCATGAAGGATGCGTAGCTCCGACTGCGGTAAGGAATGGGCAGGGGCAGCGTCGAATTATGCGCGGATGGGCGGGCCATGAGGATGGCATAGCCGCGGCAGCATCTTCGGCGCAATAGCGGGCGACAACCTACCGGAATATGCCGCGTTGCAGCGTTGCCGCGGGTCGACTGTCTGCTCTGGGCCGACCAATCTGCGCGCTGCACGCACCCTTCGCTGACCTTAGTCTAGTCGCGGCACGGTCTTGTGTCTTCGCACCCCTTTGCCGGCCGCCTCGATCAGCTGGCGAAACTTGGGGCACTCTATATGCGACTGTGCGGGGCAACCGGCGACATGGCGCAGCATGTCACGCAGCGCCATAAGCTCCTGGACCTGCAGATCGAGCTCCTCCGCCTTCGCGTGGAACGCCTCTCGCGGCACGTGGGGCATGCCGTCCCGGCCGAACATCCGGGAGATATCGGCCAGGGAAAAGCCCGCCGACTTGGCCATGGCGATCAGCTTGAGCTGCAGTAGCACCTCGGGCGGAAACTGCCGGCGCAACCCGTGGCGCGACGCCGATGCGATCAGCCCGACCGCCTCGTAATGGCGCAGCGCCGAAGGCGCGATCCCCGACCGCGACGAGACCTCGCCGATATCCAGTAACTTCATGCTTGACCTCAAGCCGAGTTGAAGTGGCAAACCTGCTCCCGATCGATGAATTCATCAAGAGGGCAACGTCATGCCACCAAAGATATCGAACCTTTCTGGGATTACCCGCAGGGCGTCGAAGCTGACACTCGCACTGTCCGTGCTGCTCGCTTCCTTGGGCACCAGCATCACGAATGTTGCCTTGCCGACGCTGGCCGAGGCGTTTTTGGCCCCGTTCGCACAGGTGCAGGCGGTGGTCGTTTCCTACCGGGCGGTGCTCACGATCCTCGTCGTCATCGCCTGGCGTCTTGGTGACCGATACGGGCTGCGGCCGATGATGATCGCCGGCTTGGGCCTGTTCACCGTGGCGTCGCTCCTCTGCGCCTTGGCGCCAAGCCTATGGCTGCTGGTCGCCGCGCGCGGCCTTCCTGATGACGCTCAGCATGGCGATGATGAGGCAGGTGGCGAGAGGGGGGCATCGGGCGTGCAATGGGGCTGCTGGGGTCGGTCTCGGCGTTGGAACGGCTCTCGGCCCGGCCCTGGGCGGGCTCATCATCCCGATGATGGCATGGCGCGGAATCTTCTGGGTTCAACTGCCGCTGTCGGTGCTGGCCCTGATCCTGGCTACCGCGGTGCTCTCGCCAGACCACGCGGCCAAGGCTTCCCCAAGCGCAAACCTACGGTCATTTCTGGACAGGTCGCTCATGCCCAACCTCTTCATGAACGCGCTCGTCGCTGCCGTGATGATGACGACCCTCGTGGTCGGGCCGTTCTATCTGAGCCTCGCGCTTGGCCTGACCGCCACGCAGGTCGGCCTCGTCATGACGGTCGGCCCGGCACTTTCCGTCGTCAGCGGAGCGCCTTCCGGGTGGCTTGTCGATCATGCCGGCAGCAGGCGGGTGCTCCTCGCCGGATTGCTGCTGATGACGGCTGGAACATTTGCGCTGGCGACCCTGCCGGGCCGGGCGGGTGTGGCGGGCTACCTGCTGGCGATCATCGTGCTGACGCCCGGATACCAGCTGTTCCAGGCGGCCAACAACACCGCTGCCCTGGCGGATGTGCGCGTGGATCGACGGGGCACGGTTTCGGGGCTGCTCAACCTGTCGCGGAACCTCGGCCTGATTGCCGGTTCGACCGCAATGGGCGCTCTCTTTGCCTTCGGCACGGGAACCGCAGACTTCACCTATGCACCGGGTTTGGCCATCGCTGCGGGCATGCAGCTCACGTTTATCACGGCAGGCGGGATGATGGTGTTTGCGATCCTGGTGGCAATTCGTCTGGGTGTGCGGGCGTGGAACCCGCTACGATCCTGACGTCCTGGTCGTGGGAAGCGCGCTCCCGTGCAGGCGAACGCGGAGGTCGCGCCACTGATCACAGAACGAGCGCACCCGCTGGTGAATTTGCGGATCTGGATTCAGCACGAAGAAGCTGCGCGGGCTGTAAGCCGTCGCCCGGACCACAAGCCCGGGCATGCCGATCTGATCCAGCCAGTAGTCGACCTCGGCGTCGTGGCCACCACGGCGCCGGGTGTTGTGGTGGTAGATAACAGCGCATCGACCGTTCGCCAGCGCTTTGACTTCTGCGAGGGGCATCTGTTTCCCGAACTTGGTGCCGCCCTTGCGGCGATCGCCGTCGTCGACGATGCCGTTGTCCGGATCCGCGAAGACGAGGTCGCAACCATCAAGTTCCTTCAGAACGCGCGAAAACCAAGCCTCCCGCCACCCGCGCCTTTGTGGTGCGGGGATTGTCGCGTTTCCAAGGCTTTCGTTGGAGGAGGCAGCACCCTCGAGCACAGGTAACAGGGAAGCGATTGAACGGGCGTCTACGACGACGTTGGCCAAGTGGTGGAACAGGTCCGGATCTAGCTGCGCATATCTCTCCGGCTGGGCGAGATAGGAAATATGCCGCCCATCCCCATTGTGGCCTTCGTCGGGAAAGCGATACCACGCGACGCCCAGCCTTCGGTTTGGCGAAAGGGCACGCAACAGGCCAAGCTTGACGAAGTCGCCAACGTCACCGGCATAGCGATCCTGCATGAAGCCCCCATTCCTCGGACGGCCGCAATGCCGTGCACCGCACCATGGCGAATTTCCTGTCGGCTGCCAATCATCCGACACGAAGTGCAGGTCCACGCCTTGCGAGGCTCGGCCACACCAACGAGTGGCTGGCGTGTTCTTTCAGGCAACGTCGGGGCGATGGGCCTAGCTCTCCTCGCCCGGCGGGACGGGTGAAACCAGATGACGCAAATTTTTTTTGAAGAGCGGAGCTGCGCGTCGCTCAGTAGAGTTCGTGCTCAATGGAGCAGATGAGCGCAGAGAGTGGAAGGCTGAACAGAACGACCTCCGACTCGTCTCGTTCGCCGATCACCATTGCGATATCGGTTGGCTCGATTTTCATCTCGATCACGACCGGCGTTTCGTGCGTGATGCCCCGATGTCCGCGAGCGAACTGACAGGCAATCTCGAAACCCTTGTCCAGGCCAAGCCAACCAATGCGTCCAAATCCTGGCCACGGAAGACTGTGCGTGTGCCAAGGCAGCCTGCGACCATCCTGTCGGGCCGGCTCTTTTTGAAGCGTTTGAACAGCAAGCGAAACCTGTCGTGCGGGATGGCATCAAATCCGCACCATTCTTGCTCGACTGCCGCCCAGAAATCGGCGCCTGCAGAGTGCGGCTGGGCTTCGGCCCATTCGGCGAAAGCGCTCGCTCGGTCGGTGCTGCTGTGCTGCATCATGATTTCCGTAATCGTCATGGCATGTGTCCAATTTTGCGGTTCAGAGCCAAGCCACCCATCCGAGATAGCATAGCGTTACTGTCGGCAAAGACCTCGAACGTCAGGCGCCACGCTTCGATATTCCTCCAGCAGGTCAGGGCGAAGAGCGATAGCTATCGCGCCGAGCCCTGACCCCTGTGTTGCGATGAGGCCGCGAACTGACTGCAGCAGGGCCATCACGCCCAATGACCAACGGCTACTGGGAGGCTTTCCACTCCTTCAGCCCCGGGTAAGGGACGGTATACATGCGCGTGCGCGTTGACGCCGCGCGCGGCAGCTTCTTCAAGTGCCGTCCCCGTTCGCCCGGCGCAAGCAAGCTGGCCTTGATCAATGCCTTAGCTGCCTCTGAAGCTCTCACACCAGGAAACACCTCGTGCCAAGTCTCTTTGCTCAGGTAGACATGGCGGTCGTCACGCAATCCGGGGGGCGTCCCTCCGAGATCAACACTGCCGACCTCCGCAAACGACGACACGTGACCGTCAATGAAGGCGAGCAACTGATCCACATAGTCGGAGACGGAAACGCTCTCATCTTCCACCCGGCCCTCGTGCCAATCTGCGAACGCAGCGAGTGCTGCATTTCTTGAATCGCCGCTCTGCCAGCCTGTCAGGCCAAAGGCTGTCGCGAGTTCACCTGCAATGGAAAGCACGGAAAAACGATGGAGAACCCGGGCAGCTACGGCATCAAGCGGGTTCATCCCCTTCGTGGCGGTGTCTTTGAAGGCGCGCGCGCGAGTGGCAATGATCTGCGGGATGTTCCCGGTAGCGCCGGAAAGCCTCCTTACGAACTCCTGTCCAACAGTTCCATATGTGGATTCCGCTGCTGCTTTCAAAGCATCGGCGAAGTCGGCGGCGTTGGTCGCACCGTGCAGCGTGTCGAAAGCACCGAAATTCCTGCAGTCCGCATCGATGTCAACGAGCCTTACCTCTTGCCCCTCCATGAGCCGCACACGAGCTTCAGCCAGCTTCTCCTCGATGCCAATCTCGCCAGAGGAAATCACGGCAAGGTTCCACCTGGAGGGTTCCTGAATGCTCGTGTCGCGGTTCATACGCGCTTTGCCCAAACCATTCGCCAGCATGTAAATCGTATTGGTGAGTTCTTTGGCAGAAATTTCCGCAATCTCGTCGAGCGGCAGCAGCATGTTGTTCAGGGACGCCGCAATCGCCTCCAACCCATTGCTTGTCGCCCGCCACTGCGTGATCAGCTGCGGCCGCCCCCAGACTGACGCAGCAACCCTCAGCAAAGTCGTCTTCCCGGATGAGGACATGCCCCGGAAATGCAGTCCGAGGCCTTCAACTGAGGCCATCGGAAGCAGCGGACCAGAGAATGCCAGAGATACGGCAAGCTGCATCAGGGGATTATCGATGCATTTGCTTCCGACTGATTGCTTCCATTCATCGATTGACCCCTTTGCTCCGAGGTGAACTGCCGGACCCTGTGATGTCTGCGGCAACGCCAGAACGTCCTGCGCGCCGAAAACCTTGTCGGCCATCACGAAGCTTGACCGGGACTCGTCGACCCACCCGCCGCGGGTTACAGAGATGAGCTTCGAAGAGGGCGTCCACGACCTCAACAAAGACACAACATGGTCAGCGGCCTTCTTCCCTGCACCAATCTCGAGCCCATGGTTCACCAGGGATCCGATGACGGCGCGAGGCGAGCAATGGAGGTCCTCACTCTTGATCGGGACGTCGTGCCAATTGCCATCGCGCGTCCGGACCGAGACGAGCTTGCCCCAGCCCTTGCCGTTGATGTCAGAAAAGCTGGCGCTGACGCGCAGCACTGAACACACAAACAGAGGGCCGGCGCCTTCTTTCTCTTCAACGACACAGATGTCGTTGCCGAAAATCTCGTAGGGCGCAGGTGGAGCAAATGCGTCCACAGCCATGTCCCGGGTGCCTTCGGCTGCCACAGGGTCTTCGCCGGCGGCGTTATTGTCGGTCATTTAGTTCTCACTTCCTTTGGGCCGCCCGCTGGTAGCTAGCGCAGCAGAAATCGGCGTCACTCGATGTGACGCTCGGGCAGCAGGTTTGATCGGGAGGCCGGAGGAGCGCGGCCAGGTTGAAGAAGATCGGGAGCGCTTCGCCGAACCCGATGAAGACAAGTTACGGAAAACCGCGTCGTTCGTCAAGTGAAATCTGGCGTGACACTCACGATCACGCGATCGACCTCGGTCGTGCTGAGCTCTGGGGCCTGGGGGAGGGGGTGTGGCGGAGAGCTCTGAGGCAGCCTTGAGGGGTGAAGGGGGTGGTCGGGAGAGGAGTCTCGCATCACCCGTTGACGCGAAACCATCGACAGACCACGAATTTTTCGTGCCAGAATGGGTCCGTGCCAGCGTGCCATTGCGTCATCTAAGTCATTGAAATATATAATGTAGGTGACAATTCAATCCTCTCTCACAGCACCATCCCATCCCATTGCAGAAGCTGAATCACGTCGCAGATCAAGGGCCCTGGTCCTGGCTGAAGTGCCGAATTCGAACGTGCCGTGATCGACAGCCCCCTGCCCTTTTTCACCCTTTCAGCAGCGCCAGCGCCTCGGCGTGGATCGCGGCATTGGCGGCGGCGATGATCCGCCCGCCCCGATGCGCGGCGCCGCCCTGCCAGTCGGTCACGACGCCGCCCGCGGCGGTCACCACCGCGATCGGGGCCTGCACGTCATAAGGTTGCAGCCCCGCCTCGATCACCAGGTCGATCTGGCCCGAGGCGACCAGTGCATAGGCGTAGCAATCGGTGCCATAGCGCGTCAGCCGCGCGCGGCTTGAAACGGCGCGGAAGGCGGCATCCTCCTCGGCTGTGCCAAGTTCGGGATAGGTGGTGAAGAGGATCGCCTCGGCCAGCGGCCGCGCCGGGCGGCAGCGCAGCGCGCGCGGCCCCTGCGGGCCGGTCATCTCCGCCAGCCCGAGCCCGCCCACGAACCGCTCGCCGATATAGGGCTGGTCGATGGCGCCGAGGATCGGGCCGCCGGCATCCGACACCCCGACCAGCACCCCCCAGGTCGGTGTGCCGGACAGGTAGCCGCGGGTGCCGTCGATCGGGTCCAGCACCCAGGTCAGGCCGCTGGTACCCGGGGTCAGCCCGTATTCCTCGCCCAGGATGGCGTCCTGCGGGCGCATCCGCGCCAGAACCCCGGTCATCGCGCGCTCGGCGGCGCGGTCGGCCACCGTCACCGGATCGAAGCGGTCGGTTTCCTTGGTATCGGCCTCCAGCCCCTCGGCGCGGAAATGCCGGAGCGTCGCCACCCGCGCCGCGTCCGCCGCCGCATGAAGCGCCGCGATCAGCGACTGGCGTTCGGCGGCGGTCATCCCCGCATCTGTCCTGGCCTGACCGGTCATCGCGCGCCCCATGCTGCCCCCGTCAGCGGTAGCCGGGGCGCAGGGGATGCGTCAAGCGCCACAGATCACCGGCGCAGCAAAGATCGCGGGCGCAGCAAAGATCACCGGCGCAGCAGAGATCACCGGCGCAGTCAGGCCACGTCGGACAGCACCCGCGCCAGATCGAACAGCCGGCGCCGCTGCGCCTCGGGGATGGCATAGTAGGAGCGGACGAGTTGCAACGCTTCCTTGTCGGCCAGGATGTCGGCCCCGATATCGGCGGCCTTGTCGGCCTTGCCGTCCAGCCCCTCGAAGAAGAAGCCGATCGGCACGCCCAGAACCTCGGAAATGTCCCACAGCCGCGACGCAGAGACCCGGTTCATCCCGGTTTCATACTTCTGTATCTGCTGGAACTTGATGCCGACCTTCTCTGCCAGCTGCTGCTGGGTGACGCCGATCATCCAGCGCCTGTGGCGGATGCGCTTGCCGACGTGAATGTCCACGGGATGTTTCATGTGTGGTCTCCCTCTTTCCTGCAGGTACAAGAAGCAATTATCGTGCCAACCACGCTGGCGCAGAAAAATTTTTGCGGACGCGAAAAAGGCGCGGGCAATACACGGAAACGTTGCGGCGCCGGCCTGGCCGCAGGGGCGGAAAAAGCCGCGATTCTCGCCGCGGCCGGCTGCTCTCGATCGCGTAATCGGTCGAAATTGCAGAGGGCGGCGATCAGCTTCGCATTTTGCATCGCATTTTGCAATTTGCAAAGCGCCGGATCGCCGCGCGCGCATCGGCATCCGCAGGCACTGGCGCTGCACCTTCCGCAGGGGTAGCCTTGCCAGCAACCGTCCCGAACCCGAGGATCCCATGCTTGCCTACCGTCTTGACGCCGTCGGCGCCCGGCCCCGCCTCATGCAGATCGACCGGCCCCGCCCGGCGGCGGGCGAGGTGCTGGTGCGCGTCGCCGCCTGCGGGCTGAACTTCGCCGACACGCTGGTGATCAAGGGCAGCTATCAGGAGGCGCCGCCCCTGCCCGCGACGCTGGGGATGGAGCTTGCGGGCACCGTCGAGGCGCTGGGGCCCGGCGTCACCGCCCCGCCGGTCGGCACCCGCGTCGCGGCCCATGTCGGGCATGGCGGGCTGGCGGAATATGCCTGCGTCCCCGCCGACCGCTGCCTGCCGATCCCCGACAGCATGAGCCTGGTCGATGCCGCGGCCTTCCAGATCGCCTATGGCACCAGCCATCTGGCGCTGACCCGCCGCGCCCGGCTGCAACCCGGCGAGACGCTGGTGGTCACCGGCGCCGCGGGCGGGGTCGGGCTGACGGCGGTGGAGATCGGCGCGCTGATGGGCGCGCGGGTGGTCGCGGTAGCGCGGGGGGCCGCCAGACTGGCCGCCGCTGCCGAAGCCGGGGCCTCGGTCTGCCTCGACAGCGACAGCGCCGACCTTCGGGCCGAGGTGAAGGCGCTTGGCGGCGCCGATGTGCTCTATGACGCGGTGGGGGGCGAGGCGTTTTCGGCCCTGTTCCGCGCGATGCGGCCCGAGGGCCGGATCCTCGCCATCGGCTTTGCAAGCGGGACGGTACCGCAAATCCGTGCCAACCACCTGCTGGTCAAGAACCTGTCGGTGATGGGCTTCTACTGGGGCGGCTATCTGGGCTTCGCGCCGGAGGCCGTGCATGACAGCCTGGCCGAGCTGGTGCGCTGGCATGGCGAGGGCCGCATCAAGCCGCATGTCAGCCATGTGATGCCGCTGGAGCAGGCCGAGGCGGCGCTGGCGCTGCTGTCGGAGCGCAAGTCCACCGGGAAGGTCGTGGTGACGACAGGCTGAGCCTCGCGCCCGGGTTCGCGCACACGCTTTCGCGCGCACGGTTTCCGGCGCACGGTTTCCGGCGCATGGTTTTCGGGCCATGACCCTTGAACGAAAGCGGCACCCGCCCGATATTGGTTGCGGGCGGGTGTGTCGTGCACATGCCCGAGGGAAACGCAACGGAGGCTTCAATGGCTGACTACAACACGATCCGCGCCGGCCGGGTGGGCGCCGGAGCGGTTCGCATCGACGAGGGCCTGAAGGCCCACATGAACAAGGTTTACGGGCTGATGTCCGTCGGCCTCGCCTTTACCGGTCTGGTCGCGTATTTCGTCGGCAGCAATGACGCGCTGCTGGCGTCGATCTTCGGTTCGCCGCTGAAATGGGTGGTGATGTTCGCGCCGCTGGCCGTCGTCTTCGCCTTCGGCGCCATGATCAACCGGATGTCGGTCGCGACCGCGCAGATGGTGTTCTTCGGTTTCGCCGCGCTGATGGGCCTGTCGATCAGCTACATCTTCGCCGTCTACACCGGCGTGTCGATCGCGCAGACCTTCCTGATCACCGCCATCGCCTTCGCGGGCCTGTCGCTTTACGGCTACACGACCAAGCGCGACCTGTCGGCGATGGGTGCCTTCCTGGTGATGGGCCTGATCGGCCTGATCGTCGCCTCCATCGTGAACATCTTCCTCGCCTCCTCGGCGATGGCCTTCGCGATCTCGGTGATCGGCGTGCTGATCTTCGCGGGGCTGACCGCCTTCGACACGCAGCGGATCAAGACCGACTATATCCAGCACGCGCAGGTGGGTGATGCCGAGTGGCTGGGCAAATCCGCGATCCTCGGCGCGCTGACGCTGTATCTCGACTTCCTCAACCTGTTCATGTTCCTGCTGCAATTCCTCGGCAACCGCGAATAGGCAGCGGCCCGGTCGGCAGACAGCAATCGGCAGACAGCAATCGGCAGACGGCATGGGGCTGGTGGGACACCACCGGCCCCTTCCGTTTCTGCGCGGGCCTTCCGTTTCTGCACAGGGGGGGGGTGGCGCCGGGCGCGGGGCAAGGCTGCGCAAGGGGGCGCGGAACGCGAGGGGCCGCGCCCTTGCGGTGCGCGGCCCCGATGCCATCCGGCTCGGCAGATCCTACTTGATCTTGCCTTCCTTGTATTCGACATGCTCCCGCTTCACCGGGTCATATTTGCGCACGACCATCTTTTCGGTCATGGTGCGGGCATTCTTCTTGGTCACATAGAAGTGCCCGGTGCCCGCCGTCGAGTTCAGACGGATCTTGATCGTCGTCGGCTTCGCCATTGTCCTGTCTCCTGCGCGACGGGCACGGCGCGGAAGGCCGGCCCGTTGAAATCCTTGAAGCCCGCCTTTTACCCACGCCAGCACCCGAGTCAACAGCGCATTGCCCGCAGACGCGCGACCGGCGCGAAAAACCCCGGCAGCGGCGCCGCTGCCGGTGCAGGCGGGATCTCAGGCCCCCGCGGTCGCCGTCTGAAAGCGCGAGCGGAACCAGCCCCAGGCAGAAGCCTCCGCCTCGGCAACGCCGGGGATCGCCCGCAGGCGGCTCTCCCAGAGGCGGACCTCGGGGCGCATCTCGACAAGCGAGGTGCACTCGACATCATTGCGGTTCGAGGCGGTGTAGAACGCGCTTCCGATCTTGCGCTTGCCGTTGCGGCGGCCATTCGCGTCGCCCCGCGCGCGCTTGAGCAGGTGCAGGTCGTCCGATTTCACATGGTGATGATGCAGGCAGGCATTGTCCCAGGTCAGGTGCCCGGCGGTCACCGCATAGCCCGACCCGCGCAGGGTCAGCAGCTTTTCCACCGGCATCGCCCGCCCGGCGGTGTTCACCACCCTCGGCGGCCCCTGCCCCAGCGGCAGCTTCGGGGTGTGCACGCCCATCATGCCAAAGGCGCGGGGCCGGAACAGCGTCTTGTAGCCGACGGGATCGTCGCTGCCGATCTGCGGCAACCGGCCTTCGCAGAGGGTGAAGCTTTCGACGACGCTGCCGCCCTCCCAGCGGGTCTTTCCCGCCGATCCGAAATGCCGCCACATCAGGGCGATGGCGTCGGCACCCGGATACAGCGCCACAAGATCCCCGATCCTGCGCCGGCCTGCCGTGACGTTCACGAACTCGTCGGCGTCGATGTGCAGCACCCAGTCCGCCTGCCGGACATGATCGAGCGCACAGGCCAGGTGCAGGGCCTGCTTCTGGATCGTCCCCTCGGCGTACGGCCCCGGATTCGGATGATGTTCGACGGGCGCCTCCTGCCCCAGCAGGTCAAGCAGGCGGTCGGTTCCATCCTCGCAGTCATTGGTAAAGACGACGATCCGGTCGAAGCCGATCGCAAGATGATGGGCGACCCATTCGACGACAAACAGCGCCTCGTTGCGCATACATGCGACGATGACCTTGCCTGGTTCCATCACCTGCCCCGGGTGCCCCGCCACCAGTGAAGCCACAGGGCCCGAAGGATTGCAAGGGCGGCAGACTTTGCGCGGATGGCCTGTAAGCCGGATTCTGTGCAGGGGCCTGCCTGCGCGAGGCCCCCCGATGACCATTCCTCTGCCCCCGCCCTTGCGGACGGGATCCAGCTGCCAACCCGGGCCTCTCGGGCTGAAGCGTCTCTGCGGCGGCCGGTTGCCCGGCCTGCCCCGCGCGAGGCCCCTATTCGGCATTGCTCCCGGTGGGGCTTGCCGTGCCGTCCCTGTTGCCAGGTCCGCGGTGGGCTCTTGCCCCACCGTTTCACCCTTGCCTGCGAGGCGAAGGCCGGGCCGAGGCCCGAACCCCCGCCCGCAGGCGGTTTCTTTTCTGTGGCGCTTTCCCTCGGGTTGCCCCGGCCGGGCGTTACCCGGCACCGTTGCTTCATGGAGTCCGGACTTTCCTCGCACGCCCCGGTTTCCTTGCGGACCCTGTTGCGCACGCGGTCATCCGGCCATCCGCGCGGGCTGACAGCTATGCGGTGCGGGGGCCGGCGTCAATGGGGGCCCGCGTCAATGGGGGCCCGCGTCAATGGGGCCCGCGTCAATGGGGAGCGCTGCGGCACCCGCCGGCCAGCGCCGCGCCAGATCCGCCGCCAGCGCGCACTCCACCCGCCCGAGCGGCCCCCGCGCCCAGGGCCGGAACCGCAGCCGGAACGCGGCAAGCAGCACAGGCGCGGCCACATCGGCAGGATAGCCGAACCGCACGAGATCGGCGCGGAACGCCGCCTCGTCGGCGCCATCCGCCACAGCGCCGGCCTCTGGCCAGACCGACAGCCCCGCCAGCGCCAGCCTGCGCCAGTCGAAGCGGGGGCCGGGATCGGACTTGCGGCCGGGCGCCATGTCGGAATGCGCGATCACCCCGGCGGGGCCGATGCCCCAGCGGGCCATCACCCCGGCCAGCAGCCGCTCCAGCGCCGCCATCTGCGGCTCGGCGAAGGGCCGGTCGCCGGGATTGGCCAGCTCGATGCCGATGGAGGCAGAGTTCACGTCGCCCCGCCCGCCCCAGCTGCCCGCACCCGCGTGCCAGGCACGCGCCGCCTCGGGCACCAGCGGTTCGGCGGTGCCATCCTCGGCGACCAGCCAATGCGCCGACACCTCGGCGGCCGGGTCGCAAAGCCGCGCGCGCGCGGCGGCGGCGCTGGCCATCGCGGTGTGATGGATCACGATCAGCGAAGGCCGCAGCCCGCCCCGCCGCTCGCCGAAATTCGGAGAGGGGAAGCCGGCGCCCGCGCTCACCGGATCAGCCGCGCGCCTTCTGGAACGGCGTCGGATCCCAGCGGCAGGCATAGCCGTCGCCATCGGGGTCGAGGTTGCCGCTGTCGCGTTCGGGGCCGCCCCGGCGCAGGAATTCCATCTGCGCCAGATCCTGCGAGGCGAACCTCGCGCAGTTGCGCTCGTAATTGGACAGGTGCAGGCCCATCCGGGTATAGGCCGGCTGGCCCAGCGGATTGCGCGCGTTGATCGCGTATTCCACGATGTTCGGCCCCGTCTCGGTGCGCGGCGGCAGCGCGGTCGGCTGCACCTGCTGGTAGCGCGCCGCGTTCGCCGCAATCCGCGCCCGGTCCGACTCGATGGTCTCGCGCGAGGCGACGGCGGAAAAATCGTTCTCGTCGGAGATGCCCGCGGCGCCGGTGGCGGTGGCCGGGGCGGGCAGCGGGGCGGCGGGAGCCGGCTGGGACGGGAGCGGCTGGGACGAGAGCGGCTGATACGGCACCGGCTGATAGGGAGAAGACGGAACCGGCTGATAGGGCGTGACCGCCGGCTGCGCCGGTGCCGCCGTCAGCGGTCCGTGCGGCGAGGTCGCGTTCAGCGCCGCGATCGCAGCCGAGCCGATCGCCTCATCGGGCGCCGCGGAAGACCCGATCGGCGCCGAGGACACCGGCGCGCCGGTGATCGCCGAGGCGGGGGCGGTGGGCCCGGTGCCATAGCTGCCCTGCGGCGCCGCCTGCCCCGAGTGCATCCGCATGTAATCGTTGTAACCGCCAAGGCCTGCGCCGCTGTCGGGCATCTTCGGCGCGCAGGCGGCCAGCGCCAGCAGCAGCGCCGCCGGCGGAACGATCCGCATGGAATGGGTCCGGATCATCGAAACACCCCGTGTCCTTCGCAATCCCGCGCCGCTTACCACCATTTCGCCGGTTTGGAAACGAACCCCGCCGCCCGCTCCAGCACATGGGCGTGATTGAGAAGCTCGCCCTCCTCCCACGGCCGGCCGATCAGTTGCAGCCCCAGCGGCAACCCCCGCGCGTCAAGCCCGGCCGGCACCGCGATGCCTGGCAGCCCGGCCAGATTGACCGTCACCGTGAACACGTCATTGAGGTACATGGCCACCGGGTCCGCCGCTGCCATCTCGCCAAGGCCGAACGCGGCGGAGGGGGTGGCGGGGGTCAGGATCGCGTCGATCCCGGCGGCGAAGGCCTGCTCGAAATCGCGCCTGATCAGGGCGCGCACCTTGCGGGCGCGGTTGTAGTAGGCGTCGTAGAAGCCGGCCGACAGCACATAGGTGCCGACCATCACCCGGCGCTGCACCTCCTTGCCGAAGCCCTCGGCGCGGGTCTTCTCGTACATCTCGGTGATGCCGTCGCCCTGCGCCAGCCGGGCGCGGTAGCCATAGCGCACGCCGTCATAGCGGGCGAGGTTGCTCGACGCCTCGGCGGGCGCCACCACATAGTAGGCGGGCAGCGCGTATTTCGTGTGCGGCAGCGAGATGTCCACGATCTCGGCCCCCGCATCGCGCAGCATCTCGGCGCCCCTGTGCCACAGCGCCTCGATCCCGGCCGGCATCCCCTCCATGCGGTATTCGCGCGGAATGCCGATCTTCCTGCCGCGGATGTCGCCGGTCAGCGCCGCCTCGAAATCCGGCACGGGAAGGTCGGCGCAGGTGCTGTCCCTCGCATCGGGGCCCGCCATCGCACCCAGCATGATCGCCGCGTCGCGCACCGTCTTGGTCATCGGCCCGGCCTGGTCGAGGCTGGAGGCAAAGGCGACGATGCCCCAGCGGCTGACCCGGCCATAGGTCGGCTTCAGGCCGACGATGCCGGTAAAGGCGGCGGGCTGGCGGATCGACCCGCCGGTATCGGTGCCGGTGGCGGCAAGGCAGAGATCCGCCGCAACCGCCGCCGCGGACCCGCCCGACGATCCCCCGGGGGTCAGCTTGCGGTCATCGATCTTCCACGGGTTCACCGCATTGCCATAGCACGAGGTCTCGTTGCTGGAGCCCATGGCGAACTCGTCCATGTTCAGCTTGCCCAGCATCACCGCGCCCGCCTCGAAAAGCTGGCTGGTGACGGCCGATTCGTATTCGGGGCGAAAGCCCCTGAGGATGGTCGAGGCCGCCTGCGAGGGCACGCCCCTGGTGCAGAACAGATCCTTGATCCCCAGCGGAATGCCGCACATCGCCGGCGCCTCGCCCCGCGCCAGCCGCGCATCGGCCGCCTTCGCCTGTTCGCGTGCGATCTCGGGCGTGTGGTGCACGAAGGCGTTCAGCGCGCCCGCGCCCTCGATGGCGGCAAGGCAGGCCTCGGTCAGGGCAAGCGCGGTGGTCTCGCCCCGGCGCAGCGCGTCGCGCGCCTCGGCGATGGTCAGCTCGTTCAGCGCGGTCATTCCATCACCTTCGGCACGGCAAAGAACCCCTCGCGCGCATCGGGGGCGTTGGACAGCACCTTGTCCGGCATCCCGCCATCGGTCACCACATCGGCGCGGCGCTTCAGCCGCATCGGCGTGACCGATGTCATCGGCTCGATGCCGTCCACATCCACCTCGTTCAGCTGCTCCATGAAGGCGAGCATCCCCGAAAGCTCGTCCGCCAGCGCGGGCAGATCCTGTTCCTTCACGGCGATGCGCGCCAGATGCGCCACCCGCCTTGCGGTGTCGATGTCGATGGACATGGGGGGTCTCCCTTGTGCCGGATGCCTTGCCGCGCAGGGTTTACGCGGGCGCGGCCCCCGCCGCAAGCATCCGCGGCGCGTGGTGGCGGATGCGGTGCCGGCGCCAGATCTCGATCATCCCGCCCAGCATCAGCCCGTTGAGGATGTGCCACAGGAAATGCGTGCCAAGCGGCAGCGCGGCGCAGACCGGCCCGTCAAGGGTGCGGAAGGCCAGCGACAGAACCAGAATCCCCGCCCCGAGCGCCAGCCCCCGCGCCGTGGCCCCATCGCGCCGGCGCATCAGCACGGCGAAGACCAGGATCAGCACCGGCACCGGCGCGTAACCGGCCGAGGAGCCGAGGCCGGGCACCCTTTGCCACAGCGGCACGGTCAGCGCGGCATAGGGCAGGAAGGCGGCCGCGGCCAGCCCGGCCTGCCAGGGGCGCAGCCCGAGGAAATCGCGGGCGGCGGCAAAGACATACAGCAGGATGAAGCCAAGGATCGGCAGCACGTCGGCCATGCTGGCCCAGGCCGTCGCATGGGTGTGGAACAGCCACGAGCCGATGCCGATCACCGCCAGCACCGCGCACATCGCCCGGCCCGTCGCCATGCCGGGGCCCTGGCATCGCCGCCACATCACCGCCGCCGCCAGAACGAAGGCAAGGTTGGTCAGCGCGTTCGCCGGCTCGGACCAGTAGCCCGGCCCCGTGCGCTCGCAATAGGCGTCGATCGCCCCGGTCCAGTCCATGCCGCCCGATCCCCATTCCAATCCGCCGCGCGCCGACTACATTGGCAACAGATAGACGCAACACGGAGGAGTGCAATGAAGATCACCTGGCTCGGCCATTCCGGCTTCCGGATCGAGATCGAACAGGCGGTGCTGCTGGTCGATCCCTGGCTCACCGGCAACCCGATGTTCCCCGCAGACCGCCGCGCCGAGGCGCTGGAGGGCGCCACGCATGTGCTGCTGAGCCACGGGCACGGCGACCATGCCGGCGACGCCGCCGCCATCGCCGCCGAAAAGGGCATCCCGGTGGCGGCGATCCCGGAGCTCGTCGACTGGCTGAAGAAGGATCATCGGATCGAGGGCCTGCAGTTCAACAAGGGCGGCACCGTCGATCTGGGCGGGGCCCGGGTCACGATGGTGAACGCAACCCATTCCTCGTCGTTGGCGACGGACGGCGGCCCGGTCTATACCGGCAGCGAGGCGGGCTACATGATCGCGGGCGAAGGCCATGTGATCTATTTCTCGGGCGATACCGACGTGATGGCCGACATGGGCGTCTTCGCCGACCTGCACGCGCCCGATATCGGCATCCTCGCCTGCGGCGGCCTTTTCACGATGGACATGCGCCGCGCGGCCTATGCGGCGAAGACCTTCTTCGACTTCAGGACGATCATTCCCTGCCACTACCGCACCTTCCCGCTGCTGGCGCAATCCGCGGATGAGCTGGTCGCCGCGCTCCCCGCCGTCGATGTGCGCGAGCCGGTGGTGATGGAGCCGATGACCTTCTAGCCGCGGCACCAGCGGGGGCGCTGCCCCCGCGCCCCCGGGATATTTCGGCCAGCAAGAAGATGCGGGACTTCCCAGTCTTGCTG
>NZ_JACIYP010000006.1 GCF_014359905.1 Hoeflea sp.
CATGCGGATCCTCGAGACAGCACGCGATGCCGGACGCAAGTACGGGATCACGCTTCTTATGATCTATCAGTCGATCGGCCAGATGCGCGAAACCTATGGCGGACGGGACGCCACCAGCAAGTGGTTCGAAAGTGTGAGCTGGATCAGTTTCTCTGCGATCAACGATCCGGAGACCGCGGACTATATCTCCCGGCGTTGTGGAACCACGACAGTCGAGATCGACCAGGTCAGCCGCAGCGTCCAGGCGAGGGGTTCGTCACGAACCCGATCGAAGCAACTTGCCAGCCGTCCGCTGATCCAGCCGCACGAAGTCCTGCGCATGCGTGCCGATGAGCAGATTGTGTTCACCGGGGGAAATGCGCCACTTCGATGCGGTCGCGCGATGTGGTTCCGGCGAGCCGACATGAAGTCCTGCGTTGGCGATAACCGCTTCCATGGAAAACGTGGACCATTGGAAATGAAGGTCTGAGGGACAACCCGGACCTGGAGATCGGGCGATGAGATATTGGGAAACCTGCGAGGCACAGGTCACGTCAGAAGAAGCCGTCGAAGAATTCCGCTTCCATCAAATTGAGGCAATCGTTCGCGACAGCGATGGCGCTTTGGTGGATGTCACACCGGTAATGTCATCGCTCATCCAGACGAGCAAGCCGCCTATTGGGGCGCCGATATTCTCGGTTGCCTGGGATACTGATCAATGGCAGTCGGCTATCGCGGGAGGATCGTTACCGGATCGGCGAAGACCACAGTTGGGCTTCGTTCGCTTCAGCGAATAGAGCCGTACGCCAAAGGCGGACCGCCCAGTGCTCCTTCTGTCCATACTTCACAAAACTGAATCGTTCCGCGACCATCGATTCACAACTGTCGTTGGACGCATGGGCCCGATTGCGCGATCCTCTCACCATGATCGCCCAGCCCTATCAGCTCTATATCGAACGCACGGATGCTGAGAAAAACATGGCGCGCTTCTATGCCATGTCGATCGAACCGACCCTCTTCGGAGAGGCATGTCTTATGCGGCGCTGGGGACGCATCGGAACCAGAGGCCAGATGAAGGTTCAACACTTTGAGCGAGAAGAGGAGGCGGTGGAGCTCTTTCTGGAACTCATTTCTCAGAAGCGAGCAAGAGGATACAGTCCCGCAGTCCGTGAAGAACGCGGAAACCGCTCCTACCTGCACAAAAAATCTGCAACGTTGTGAAACGATATTCCAGCCAGAATTGGTGACGTTCGTGGCGTCGCCGGACGGCACTATCTGGATCGGCTGACCTCGGCAAAAGACTTGCGGCGTGCGATGAACTCCCTGAGGAGTGGCAGGAAGAATGCCTTGCTGAAGCGACCGATCGGCGGTTCAGGTTCGAGATAGAACGACCGTCCGACAATGTCGCTGTTGAACTCATCGAGGATGATCCAAAGGCGTAAATCGACATCGAGGCCAGCGCGGCGCTTTTCGATCGCTGGTATCTCCGCCGCGAACCGGCTTCGCTCCGGCTGCTTCGTCGTGATGGGAAAGAACAGCACGAGGTCACCACCCGCTCGAGGGATCCGGACGCCGACGGCTACCGGTCGGTCTTTGCGTCCCTCTGTTTCGCCCTTTCCGGCTTCACGGCTCCAGAGATAGGGATAACGGATGACCGTTGCTGTCTGGATCTCGTCATATCCACTCATCGGCTTGTCTCATCGCTGTCGGCGTAAGCGTCGACAGCGCTCTCAAACTCGGCGAGCAAGGCGTCGGGCATGGTCTCAAGCGTGCCTGCAGCACGCATGTCGGACTGGCGCATCAGCCGTTCATAATCCTCGATGTTCAGCAGCACCAGTCGCGGTTTGTTGCGCTGAGTGATGGTAACTGGGTGGCGCAGGGCCTCGGCTATAATGTCGCCTGACTTCCGCGAGAGGTCACTCGTGGTGTAGGAACCGGTGCTGCTGGTCATTTTTGAGCGTCTCCTCGCAGTAAAATCACAGTGAGTTGGATAGATAGTTCGGTTGGGGACAAAATACAGCAAATACAGCATTAATGTAAATGCTGAATATCGTGACCGCATCTGGCGGTGACAGTTTTTCGGATATCGGTGACCTCGCTCGGCAAGAACGCCACGGCGCGTCCAACTCCTTTCGACACCGCAAACCGCCAGCCTGGCTGTCGTTATATGCCGCCCTCAAAAGGGCGGCTCGGCGTCGACAAGGCCGTGCTGTTCGGCCATGGCAACGATCATCTCGGCCTCGGCCAGCTCGAGTTCGGCCGCGATCTCTCGGCGCTCAGCAGCGTCAAAAGCGTTCTTGAGTTCAGCCCGCAGTTCTTCGATCTGGATCTCGAGTTCGTAGGTCATCTTCGTCTCCTTGACGTTTGTGAAAGATGACAAAGGGTTCCGAGAGGGGATGGCGGGGTCAGGGATCGCGCCAGCGACCGGCAGCGCCGGGGAGTGGGGGAGCCGATTTGCGCAAGCTGCCCGTCGGGCGGGTGGAGCAAATTGGGGGAACCGCTCATCCTTGAGGCCGCGATGCCCGCTTGGTACGATCGCTCATTCTGAGCAGCTTCCCCGCTTTCCGTATGGCACCAAAAAAGCCGGACCCGGCTCGATGCCGGGTCCGGCTTTGAAACTTCGGCAGAGGAGAAGGCTCCGCCGGTGGCGGAGCCCCGTTATCCTCCTCAGTCCCGGTTCGGGCGGGACCAGATCAGCTGGTAGCCGTCCTCGCCCTCGACTTCGGTCAGCGTCGCGTAGATCGGAGCCGGGAAGCTCGGATCGTCGAGCTTGACCGAGAGATAGTCGCGGTCAGTCTCGGTGGAGCGTTTCTGCCACGCGGCACCTAGCTCGACGCTGCCGGCGTAGACGCGGAACTGCGGGCCCTTGTCGGAGGGGTTCTCGACCCGGGCGATGCGGGCCTTGACGTTGAGGGCCAGCGTGCGAATGGAGCCGGTGAAGCCATTTTCGGTGGAGGTGAATGTGCCGATGGTTGCCATTGTCGTATTCCTTTTCTCATGTTCGGGCCGCGCCCATCGCGACCTCGATAGCTGTCAAAAGACCGGTGACGATCGGACCGCACCCAATAGGGCCGGAATGAAATGGAGGGCGGCAAGTCGCAGATTTGTTAGTGGGCGAGGAGGAAGGCCCAGCCTTCCGGGGTAAGAAATTTGCGGCTTGCCGTTGCGGGAAGACGATCGAGGCGCAGCCGGTCTCCGGTCAGACATGCCTCATCGAGCCGCAGATGGGCTGCCGGAAACTCTGACGTGAAGGGATATGGCAATGGTGCTCCGCCGCACTCGCCCGGGCACGAATGGCATCTTGCGCCATCCCCCGCTTCGACCGTCGTCGCTTGCTTCAGTCGGGGACACGAGCCCCTCGCATCATCGGCCCACTTGCCCAACTTACCCCGTGCGATATCGTTGCAATCGCGAATCGTAGCCTGGAGGATCAATGCAGCAGACCAAGCCGTTCATCATTGAGCGCAAACCGTCCCGTAAATCCAAACCCGACGCTCAAAAACCGACAATCTGGGGAAGGCTGGATGCTGACATCGCACAAGGTCTGAAGGACCAGCGTGATACGGATCACGCGGCCCTCACCGGTGGTGACGACCGCGCCTGAGCGTCAGGCCGCAGCCTTCAACTCCGCTTCCGGCTGCAAGGAATGCAGGAAGCTCACCGCGCGCTGCGCATGGGCTGCCGCCTGGAAGATTGCCCGCTTGTCGTTGGCAAGAACCGATAGCCAGGACTGAAGATAGGACGCATGATCCGGCCGCGGCTCGAGCTCCGGCGCGATGCCGAGATCGGCGCAGAGGAAGCAACTGCCGAGTTCGGCTATGAGTTCTTCTCGGGCACGATCCGTCCGGTCCTTGGCATAGCGCGAGAGATCACGTCCGACGCGATGTACTGCCGCGGTCCAGTGGGTCACCTCATGGCTGAGGACGGACGCGTAGCCGGCGGCATCGCGAAACGCCTCGAAGGGCGGCATCTGGATGTAATCCATATCAGGCGAATAATAGGCCTGGTTGCCGCCATGCCGGATGACCGCGCCGGTGTTGCGGAAGAAGCGATCGGCGCGCTCTATTCGCTCGACAGGATCCCGGACCTTGGCCGGCGGCGCATAATAGCTGTCAGGCAAACCCTCGATCTGCTCGATGTTAAACACAGAATACGCCTTCAAGAACGGAATTTCCCGGTCGACATCATTGCCGTTTCCGTCGGCCACTGACTTGGTGAAACGGCTGGCGAAAACGACTGTCGAGCCCGTTTCGCCTTTCCGCACGACCCCGCCCAGTTCGAGGGCCTGTTTGAAGGTCATCCACATCGAGGAGGAAAAGCCCCGTGATACCTGCTCCGACCACAGGAGCAGCACGTTCATGCCTGAATAGGGGAGACCGTTGTGCCGCACGGGCCGCGTGATGCGACTATGCGTATTGGCGGCGCTCCATGGTTTCATCCAGGGACGCACGCCCGTTTCCAGATCCTCGACAATCCGGTCGGTGATCCGCGTGTAGATGTCGATACGGTCCGATTCCGCTTTCTTCGTCATGACTTCTTCTCCTTTTCAGGGGCCGCGCCTGTCGCGGTCCGTCACGGAGGTCCGAAGTCAGGGGCCGATGGTGGGGCCATGCACCGGAACGGCCGTAACAGCGTGGAGGACGGCGAAGCCGTTGCATGGGCGCCCGGGTCCTGCAGGACCGCCGAGCGGGACGGGCCGCGACAGACGCGCATCCAGCTTTCATTTTGACATGAGACAAGGCCGGCGCCTGCGAGCGCCAGCCTCGAAACAAGAAGAAAGGGGCGGGGGGAACCCCCGCCGACTGTGTTATCCCAACGCCGCCATCTGCGTTTCGGCCGCCTTGCGATCAAGCAATGCGCCGGGGTTCTCCACCGGACGGTCGAAGGGCTTCCAGGTCTCACCGATGACCTGTTCATAGGCGGCGACCGCGCCTTCGGCCGCCATGCGCAGCGCGTGGGATTGGACACCCATGTCGGCCGCGAACTCCCGTTTGCGCTGGGCGGCGCTGTCATAGCCGACCGGACCGTCGAGATCCTCGTCGCGGGCATCATTCGACGCCTTGGCCGTTGCGTCGCGCGCCTCTGTGACGGCGCGGGAGTAGAATTGCCCGGCGCCATGCGCGGATCCGACGAAGGCCCCGACAATGCGCTGGAGATGGATCTGCATCGCCTTCTCGCCAAGGCCTTCGGACAGGCTTTCGGCGGTCTCGACGATCAGCCGCTCGTGAAGGCTGCGGATGCCTTCGCTGTCGACGACTGCCGTGCCGAAGCTTGTCGCGATCTTGGACGCCTGAGTGGCGTCGGGGCATGTGAGGCGGACCATTTCGAGGGTTGCACCTTTGCGGATTTGCGACGACCTGGTGTTGGAGCGATTGGGGGTAGAGGGCTTGGCCATGTCTGTTCCTTCCTTGGCTTCCGAAGCGGTTCCGGCCCGTGCCGGTCTGCCCTTCGATGCGGACGACCAGGAACCGGCAAGGGACGGGCGGCTTCACAGGTCCGATCCGGCTGAGCCAGCAGGGCAGGGTTGCGGGCCAGCAGGTCTTGACCTGAGCAGACCGCGAGCCTGCCCTCGCGCAGAGAGGCTGGATCGGCCGCCCTGCGGCGCGACAGCGGCCTTGAAACGACCGGCTGCCGGTTCAGACCGCAGCGAACAAGAAGGGCAGTCCGGCACGGGTCCGATATCACTCCCAAGGCAAGCGACAGACATGGCCAAGCCCCCCATGCCGACAACATCGAAGCCGGGTAAGCACATCGCCAGTTCACTCGCGTCGGGTCTTCCTATATCGCCGGATGCAGCACAGGCTCGCGGTCGCGATGCTGGAACGCCCCGATGACCTGCTCATGCATCGCCAGCCTGCAGGCGATCGTGTCGAGTTCGACCCAGCGCTCGAAGGCAAGGCGGTCGAACAGCTCCCGATGGTAGAGACGGGGACTGGACTGGCGCCGCGCGCGGCTCCGGACCTTCACCGTGGTCGCCTGTCTCCCGGCGCGCGCCGCAATCTGGCGGGTCAGACAATCGAGATGCCGCTGGGTCTCGCGCCGGGCGCCGATTGCTTTGGCCAGCGGTTTCGACGTGCGGATGTCGATCATGACCCATCCCCCCGGTTTTGCCAGCCAATGAAGGAGGAGGGGCCATCATATTCAGCGTGGCGAGCGAGATCGATGACGAAGCCGAACCGTCCCCGCCCCGCATATTCGTCGCTTGCCACCAGAAAGCGGCGTTCTTCACCACCGCGGATATGGCCTCCGCCGATCTTCGCCACGACCTCCGTCATGCCGGGGCGCTGATCGGACAAGATTGCCGACATAGCGATGTAGTCCGCCGCATGGCGTTGATCGAACGCCCGACGATCCCTGGCCCAGCTCTCACCCTCGGCGAGCGTGCGGCCATGAATTTTCTCCCAGACGTCGGGCCAGGTATTGCGGAAGGTCTTTTCTGCCATCGACCGCTCGTTGGCAGTGAACAGGTCCGGGAAACTGATCGCGACGATCGCCCATTCGCAGTCTTCCTCGTACCAGGGCATATCCTTCCGCAGCAGCGGATGGACCTGGGCATTGCGCTCTATCGACAGATGGAAACCGCCATGCCCTGATGTCACGTGAGCGACGACGCCCTCTGCGTAAACGACCGCCATCTGAAATCCGCCCCATGGCGTGCTGGCCGACATGCGGGTTTGCACGCGGTTCAGCTTGGCCAGATCGCGTTTGTGACCAGCGGTCTCGGCGACGCGCGCACGGAATTCCGCTTCATCCGCCACCCGGCCGTCATGCCCAACGAAATCTGCGCGCGTCAGATCTACGAGTGGCCGACGGATCGCACCGGCGCTTGCAACAAAAGCAAAGCCGCTGGGTGATGTGACCATGGCAAGGACCAGGTCACCGATGCGGGCCACGGGCAGGCCGTCTGCACTGGTGGCAAACTCCACCCCCGAAAGATCGGGGGTGGGTACTGCCATGTTCGACTGGAAAGCGGCGGTCATGCTGCATCCCTCAGATCGGAGTCTTCGTCATGCACATCATGATCGGGCAGGTCCGCATCCTCGGGTTCGCCTTCGACCAAATCGTCGGTACCGCTTTCCCCTTCATTCTGGGGCGTGGCGCCGATGACACCCGTGTCCGCGCCTGCCCGGATCCAGTCGAGCAGTTCGTCAGCCGACGGTGCGAAGCGACCCGACGGATGGACAAAGTGCTTAGTCGCGAAATGCTCGACGAGCGCTGTACGGGTTTCGCGGACCTTCGGGCGCGGCTGGACCGATACCTCAGCGCAAGAGGCTTCCAGTGCCTGACGCGACAAGCACAAGAGGAAGTCTTCCGAACCCATGTTCGGCAGAAACTCGTCGGCGCCAATAGCCTCGCCGGCGATGCGCGCGACCATGCCGCTGTTCGACATGCCCCGGCGGCAAGAGAGCACATCGATCAGCACGGAGCGAACCGCAACCCGAAGCGTGTCCTGATCGAAGGCGAGCTTGCCATGCTCGTCAAACAGTCCGACGGCATGGCGCGAGAAGCGCTTGCCGCAGTAGAACGTCCCGTCCGCACCGGAGTCGACGCGGACATTCTGGCCGGCGAAGGCCAGGACCATCAACGCCATCAGCATGTCATCCTCGATCGGAGCGCGGCCAAGCGCATCGTGCAGGGCATCGGTGCGGAAATCGCCGATCATATCATGGCCCTTCTGGGTCACATCGGGCCGGACTTTCGGCGTGGCGACTGCGTCGGCGACATCGCCCCCGGTGACCGATCCGTCTCCAACAGCACCCTCCGGCTTCGCCGCCTCGGGCATGCGGTAATGCACCGTCTGGACCTTGCCGTCACGATCGAGGTAGAGCGCCGTATGGTCGGACTTGGACGGCTTGCCGTAAACTTGGGATCCCTTCTTCGGCAGTTCCGGCTGGCCCCAGCTGTTGACCTCGACGATCGCGCCGCGTTTCGGCAGATTGTTCGTCATCCATTCGTGCTGAGCGCCGAGAAAGCCTTCGACATTGGTGGTGTAGCGGCCGTCCTCGTCGGCCGGTGCGAAGAGATCCTCCACCCATTCGATGCCGTAGGCCTGAGCCAGATCGTCACCGAAGCTCGCGTCCCTTGCATACATGCGCTTCTTCGTGAGCGCATTTGCGATCTGCCACCATGGCGCCGTGTCGCCCTTCTTGGGCTTGTGCGCTTTCCAGACCTCCTTCTGATCTACCTGGCCGGCGGCGGCGATGATCCGCAACTGCTGTTCGGATGGCATATCGCCGAGCGCCATCTGTTCGAGCATGGCTGGAAGCACATTGGCGAGCAGGCGCAGCTTGCGGATCTGGCGGAGGGGAAGGGCGAGAGCGACGGCGATCGCTTCCTCTGTCCAGCCGAGAGCGACAAGGCGTTCAATACCTCGCCATTGGTCGACGGGATTGAGCGCTTCACGGACGCTGTTCTCGACCATGGAACGCATCGCGCCATTGTCGTTGGCTGCATCAACGACGAGGATTTCGATTTCTTCGAGACCAGCCGCGATGGCGAGACGCACCCGACGATGCCCGGCGTCGATAATGTAGCCGTTTCCACCATCGGTTTCCGGCGCGACCACCGGCGGCTGGACGATGCCGACGGCCTTGATCGTCGCCAGCATCAGCGCATCGGCCTGCGTCGAGGACTTCGATTGGCGCATCCGGTCGGGGTTTTCCTTCAGAGCGCGCGGGTCAACCTTCATGATCTGCATGGGACTGTCCTTTCGGGAGCATTACGAGCCAGCGCCTTGCCAGCCCTTCCTGTCTTCATTTTTTCTTGAAGACACCTCCCGGACCGCCGAACGGCCGGACTGACGCAACTGCGGCCGAGCATCCCTGCTGCGAAGGACAAGCGGGGCTGACAGCCCTGCGAAGAACGAGTAGCCGGGATGGCGCAGGCGGCGGTTGAGCGCGCGCGTCGGCAGGAGGACCGATCGGCGACCGGCTCTTTCCCTCCTCCTTCTTTTCCGTTTCTTCATTAGAAGAGCAGTCCGCATACGCCGAGGCGCGAACGACATTCAAAACCTCGACCGGAAACAGAAACGCAAAAGGGCGCTCGACCCGCGAGGGGAGCGCCCTTTAAGATCCCGGACGACATCGAAAACCACAGCGATTGCGGCGGCAGGACATCATCTGAACGGGAGGTAATGCTCAGATATTGTTGATGGCGGGAAAATTCAAGTCGCGACCGTGAACACCCGCTGATAAATGTCTTCGCCGTCCAAGAATGCCAGTCGAGGAAAGATGAGTAGAGATCCTGCAACCCGGAGGGCCATCGCACAACGCGCCATCAATCGCGCGAAGTCCCGTGGTATGCCGATCGACAAGGACCCAATCTTTATGGCTCTGCTGGATGCATGGATCAGTGGCGACATCGACATGCGTACGATGCGCGAGCGCTATCTCGACAGACTTTCTCTCAAGGAAGAACAGCTCCGTGGTCGTCAGCCTGGCCAGGATGAGATATCTTTGGATGATGATGTGAAAGAAAAAAGGGCCGACGGAGTAAACCGCGGCCCATAAAGTGTGGAGATCTTTGACCTCCAGAGGGGAACAGCTGCTGCGGCGGAACTGGGAGGTGACCGCCATATGCATCAGCTGCAGGCTTTGTGCCTGATTTTTGGCCAATCGGAAAACATTTATTGTGCAATGCAGCTATGCGGCCAGCGCGTTGGTCTCATTGCCGAGGCCGCCCGCCAGCTGAGTTTCGATGTCACGTAGCTCGCGCCTTTTCTCCTTCAGGTCGTCAGCGAACGCGAACGCTCCTCCGTCTCGCGAACGGTACGAGGCCAGCCGGCGCCCGGCCTCTTCGAGACGTCGGCGATACTGATGCTGTTCCTGATCGAACCCATCGAGTCCATGTTCCAGCCGTGAGATCGCGCCTAATGGAGTGACCGTGATTGCAAGGTCGATCTGATACTCTGCGCCAGTGCGCTGGAGCAACGTCTCGTAGCGATAGCCATCGCCCTTGCCAAAACGCTCACCTTCATAGACCAGATCGAAGCCGCCGATCGTGGCGAGATGCACCTCGCCCTCATGCTGGCGCTGCAGAAGCGTGAGGATTTCCTTCATCAGCGCCCGGCCGGCCTCCTTGCGCTCAGCATGTTCTTTACCGAGCACCGTCATGGTGAAGGCTTCGCCGGTGGTCGACTGTAACCGCGCGATGTCCTGGCTGATTTCGTCGATCCGCCGGGTTGAGACCTCGATTTCGCGCTCTGCATCGCGCATCTGCCGGCGGACGGCGTATTGATCGTCCTCGTGGGCGGCCCGCAGCCGTTCGAGCCGTGCGATGTCGGCCTCAAGCCCGGCCTTCTGCATCAGGCGCTCGTCACCGGAGGCAATGGCCTTGGCCATCGCGAACTGGTTGGCCGCCCCTTCACCAACATCTTCCAGCCGCCGAATCGAGGTGTCGCCTGACAGGGCCGCGGCGATGAACCGAGCCTTACGCTCATTGTTCTGCCACATCGATGCATCGAGCGAGCCTTCCGTCGCATAGGCGAAAAGATCGACCTCGTCGTGCTGGTTGCCCTGGCGCACGATCCGGCCTTCCCGTTGCTCGATCTGCGACGGCAGCCATGGCACATCCAGGTGATGGAGCGCCTTCAGCCGAAGCTGGGCGTTGACCCCGGTGCCCATCGTCTCCGAGCTTCCAATGAGGAACCGTACCTTGCCAGCGCGGACGTCGCCGAACAGCCGCTGCTTGGCTTCGGTCTTCTTGTAGTCCTGCATGAAGGCGATTTGCGAGGCCGGCACACCGAGCCGGATCAGCTCGTCGCAGATAAAACGATAGGCCGAGAAGCCGCGGGACTTTTCGACATTGATCGTGCCGAGATCGGAAAAGATCATCTGGGCTGCACCGGGCAGTTCGAAGGTCTTCCCATCGGGGCGCCGATAGATTGCCTGCCCGGTCTCCTTCCAGATCCGGTGGGCATTGCGGACCAAGCGATTGAGTTTATTGTCCTCCTCGTTTTCAGCCGCCGGCATGACGAAACGCAGGTCGATTGCGGCATGCCGTCCATCGGTGATGACCGAGAGAAGAATGTCATCTCCGGGCTTGGCCGGTCCCTCTCGCTGCTCGATCGTCTTGATCCGCGCGTCGAGCATCTGCTGATAGGTCTTGAACAGAGCCGTCGGTTTGGCCGTCAGGATCTGCCGGCGCCCGGTCGAGATGTTGGGGACCTTCACATATTGCCTGAGATCGTCAGGCAGGACGACATCCGCAAACGAGCGGAACATGGCGATCAGTTCGGGAACATTGACGAAGGAAGCGAAGCGGCTGACCGGCTTGTATTTGCCGGATGGCTGGATCTCTAGTTCGGTAGTCGTGTCGCCAAAGCAGGACGCCCAGGCGTCGAATTCATGCAGCCCGCGTTCAGCTAGTGCTGCATGGCCGAGCAGGCGCTGGATCGAGAACATCTCCCCGAGAGTATTTGTGATAGGGGTGCCAGAGGCGAGTACGAGCGCGCGGCCGGGGTTCCTCATCTCGATGTAGCGGGACTTCACATAGAGATCCCAGGCCCGCTGTGAGCCGTTCGGATCGATGCCCTTCAGCGTCGACATATTGGTGGCGAAAGACAGCTTGCGGAATTCCTGCGCCTCGTCGACGACAATCTGGTCGACACCAATCTCCGAGATGGTGAGAAGATCATCTTTGCGGGTCGCCAGACCTTCGAGCCGCTCCCGCAGACCTTCCTTCAACCGCTCGAGACGCTTGCGCGAGACGCGGTCCTCGCTATCGACCTTGGCCATCAGGTCTTCGTAGAGCTGCAGCTCGTCCTGGATCATCTGTTGCTCGAAGGCCGATGGCACTGCGATGAAGCGAAACGCCGAATGCGTGATGATGATCGCATCCCAGGTGGCGGTGGCAGCCCGCGATAGGAAGCGGGCCCGCTTGTCCTTGGTGAAATTGGTCTCGTCGGCGACGAGAATGCGAGCATTCGGATAAAGCGCTAGAAATTCGCGCGCCGCCTGCGCCAGGCAATGGCCGGGGACGACCAGCATGGCCTTGGCGATCAGCCCGAGCCGCCGCTGTTCCATGATGGCTGCGGCCATCGTCATCGTCTTGCCGGCGCCGACGGCATGGGCAAGATAGGTTGAGCCGTCGGCGATGATCCGCCAGATGCCGCGTTTCTGGTGCCCATACAAAACAAAGGCGCCGGAGGCGCCAGGGAGTTTCAGGTGGGAGCCGTCGAATTTCCGCGGCGCGATATTGTTGAAGCGATCATTGTAATCGCGAGCCAGCCGGTCGGTGCGATCTGGATCGGTCCAAACCCAGTCCTGAAAAGCCTGCTTGATCTTCTGGAGCTTGTCGCGGGCGGCTTCCGTATCGACAACATTAAGCACGCGGCGTTCGCCGTCGGCATCCTTGAAGACGTCGAAGATCTGAGGCACCCGGCTGTTGAGCGCATCGGCAAGCAGGTCGCCGGCGTGGCGGCGGCTCGTTCCCCATTCAGATGTGCCAGCGGCGCTATAGCCGAGCTGCCGTGCCTCCACTGTCCAGGACCCAAGCTCCGGCATGTGGTGGATGCGGATTTCCGCCTCCATCTTTTGCCTGACGAAGGCGACGATATCGGCGGCCGGGATCCACGGGGCGCCGAGGCGGGCTGTGATGTCGGATGGCCGGAGATCAGCCGGCTGGACCTCCTGGAGGGCGCGCACATTGCGCTCATACCTCGGATCAAGCTCGGCCGCTGCCTGCGCGGCCGCAAGCTTTGTTCGGACAGAGCCGGAGAGATATCCGTCAGCCGTCTTCCACGATCCATCGGCCGGATCACGGAAGATGGCCTCGCCCAGCTCGTCGACCACATCAGCAGGATCGCTGTGCAGCAGCTCGGCGACATGGTCGATATCGACGTGGCCGCGTTCATTCAGCACGACGGCGAGTGCATCTGCAGGCGAGGTAATCGTCGGTGCGGCAGGCGGAGCAATCACGCGTTCGGAAAAAATCGGGCCGGTCTTCGCGGTGTCGGTCTCCAGATCGTAATCTTCGATTGAGGCGACCAGCCAGCAATCTGGGTCGTCGCGAAACGGCGCGAGGTTCGGTTGGCGATGAGTTTCCTTGACCTCGCCGGTCTCGATATCCTCTTGAACGGACACGGTCGTGTGGTTGATCGGCCCGAAATCGCGCACAAAATTCGACCAGGCGATGCGCAATCGCACCTGGAGATCGCGCCAGGGTCGGTCTGTCTCTTGGGCCTTTAGGACCTCGCGAACGGCATCACGGATCGGGATCAGCTTGCTGATGATCCGGACGTGCTTTTCCGGGACCCCATCGCCTGAGCGACCCTTTCGGACGGTGACCGGCACGGCCGATCCATCGAGTATCTGCATCAAGCCCTTCGACCGGTCGAGGAAGAAGCTGCCCTCGCGAACAGTCCCGTCCTTCGGCTGCAGATCGACGATCTCGCCGAGTTCTTCCTCCAGATCGATATCGATCGGTGTCGGCTCGCCGTCATAGAATTCGGCCGGCAGAAGCTCGATGGCAGCGGCGAGGGCGGCGTCGAGATCCTCGTCATCGCGGGGCCGGCATGTGTAGGTCTCGCCGAACGGGCCGGAGGTCAGGGCGTGTGTGCCGAGCACGAAGTCCGGATGCCGACCAAACCAGCGATTGACCCTGATGGCGCCTTCTTCGTCGGTGGCCGGCCTGATCTCATCGACATCGAGCCACAGCTGGTCGCCCTCCGGCTCTCCGGGACTCCGCTTGCGGAAGAAGAGGATGTCGACGACGACATCCGTGCCGGCGTCACGGCGAAAGCTGCCTTCGGGCAGCCGGATTGCCGCGATTAGGTCGGCGGATCTGGCGATATGCTCCCGTGCCGTTGTATCGGCCTTGTCCATGGTGCCATGCGATGTGACGAAGGCGGCGAGCGCACCGGGCTTCAGCAGGTCAATCGACCGGGCGATGAAATAGTCGTGCAAACGAAGGCCAAGCGATCGGTAAGCGCGGTCCGAGCGGACGGTGCGATCGGAGAAGGGCGGATTGCCGATGGCGAGATCGTAGATCGGAGCCAGATCTGTGCGGGCAAAGTCACCATTGATGATCCGCGCCTTCGGCTGAAGCAGGCGGGCGATGCGAGCGGTGACCGAATCGAGTTCAATCCCGGTCACATAGGCGACGTCGCGATATGGCTCCGGCATCAGGGCAGGGAACAGCCCCGTGCCGATGCCAGGTTCCAGCACCCGGCCGCCGCGCCAACCCAGTTTCCGCACCCCAGCCCAGATTGCCCTGATGATGAACTCCGGCGTGAAATGCCCATATTGGGTGCAGCGGGCAAGCGACGCGTAATCGCTCTCGGAAACCGCGCTCTCGAGCGAAGAACTAATATCGTCCCAGCCCTGGCGGAAATCGACCTCGCCCGGCCGACGGAACATACCGTTGGCCAGTTCGCCGGCGCCGAAGCCCGTGAAGCGGATCAACTGCGCCTGTTCCTTGGCCGTCGCCGGCCGGTCCTGCTTGGCAATGCCGTCGGCGACGAGGATAGCCGCGACATTGGCGCGGGCGCGATCCTTCCAGGCGGCGGCCAGCCCGCGGTCGCCGTCGAGATAGAAGTTTGCCCGAAGCCTCGCGCGCCGGACAGGCGTGGCAGCGACGGGGAGGGCGGGTGCAGGTGCTGGCGGCAGGGGATCCGGATCGTCGTCATTGGCGGCATCAGGCGAGAACCCGCCGAAAGCGGTAACGCCCAGACCGAGGCCTGACGAATGTACGCTCGAGCCGAACATGTCTGATGTAAATGGATCGTTGCTCATGGGAAAGCTCCTTGAAATGAGGGCGTGCGCCGTCGCTCGGCCAAGGAGAAGGCCGCTTTCGGCGCGGGATTTGCGAATGATGATCTGGCTCAGGCGGCCAGGGCTGAGGGGAGGTGGCGTAGATGCACCGGCAGCTTGGCCGCGATCTGGTCGTCCGACAGGGTGTCGAGCAACTTCAGGAACGTGCCTTCACTGCCACCGTAGAGCATCACCGTGCGATGGCCTTGCATCGGCTTCGGCCAACGCGCGCCGGCATAGCCTCGATAGTCGTCGGTGGTTATGCTCCAGATGTGCTCAAGCCGTTCTTCGCGGCTCATCGCCCGGACTGGTCTGGTTTCGCGGTCGACGATCGCTGTCCGCATCGCCTCCACAGAGTTCGGGTCCGAGAGGTCGCAGTAGGTGTGAAAATAACGGACAGCTTCATCGATCCGGATCGCGTAAAACACCGAGGTCACCGACCCGGTCATGAACTCACGCATCGCAAAGATCGGCCCGCGCATCCAGAGCGACGGCAGAATGTCGAGCATGTAAGAATAGGAGGTTTCATCGATCTCGAACCATTCGCCGGCATAGACGGCAGACTGGTCACCATCAAAAAGGTCGGGGCGCATCGCGTGCCTGTCGAACATCCGGAACATGTCGGCGCGCTTGGCCGCTCCTTGAAAGATTTTGCGGGGAAGGGCTCTCGAGGTCATCAGCTTGATCCTTTCGGGTTTTGGACCGAAGGCAGCACAAGTCGTTCCGACCTCGCCATCCTGTTCAGTCCTTCATGACCCCCTCCGCGCTGCCGGCCTCGTGTCCGACCGGGTCAAGGGCCGGCGCATGCCGGGCGGAGCCTCCCTTGATGCGGCCGGCGCGCATGCGGCAGGCCTCGTTATTCCCTTCGGTCTTCCTTTCCCGTTTTTCCTTCTCCCTGTTTTGGAGAACCTCGTTCCAATCCTCCGCCGGCGGACGTAGCCTCTGCCAGTCACAGCCGGACGCCTCGGCAAGCGCACGCAGTCGTTCCGCATAGACGTCGCCTTGAGGATTGGCATCCGTGGCCGCGACCAGTGTCAGTCCCGGCCGCACAACAAGTTCGGAAAGCGCCGCATCTGTCGCCGGAGACCACCCACCGCCAGTGCTGAGATAGAGAGTTTGTTCGCGCGGACCTTCGAGCGCCGCAAGGCTCATCGCGTCGATCGCGGCTTCGGTGACGCAAAGACGAGAGGCATCGCTTGGTCCGAAGCGGAAAAGAACCTTCGAGCCCCCGGTGGCAAAGCCACGCCAGTCGGGACCGCGCTCTTCCCAGCCGACGACGCGACCCTCGGCATCGACATGGGCTGCCCACATACTGCCGAAGGGTCCTTCCCGCAGGACACCCTCTCGAACCGCCTGCCGGGCGATGGCCGTCGGGATCCAGCGCGCCCCGCACAGATAGCGCCAGGCACCGGATCCGGGCGAAGGCGTGCGCCGGCTGCGCCAGCGGTCGGCAATGTCTTCCACCGGCCCTGACGTCCGCTGGGATCTCCACTCCGGCCGGGAGAGCCGAAACCCGATCATCGATGCAACGGTTTCGGCTGCAGGCGGGAAGGGGATCCTTTCCAGGAACATGGCAAGGCCGAAGACATCGCCCTTCTCGTCGCTGAGCGGATCGAACCAGCCGCGTCCGTCATGTGTGACAATGACGATGTTGCTGCCACACCGGTATTTGATGGCGCGTCGCGTGCTTTCCTTCATATCGATTTCATAACCGGCTCGTTCCAGCACGGCTTCGCAACTCACCCTGGCGCGCAGCGCCTCCAACTCTTCTCTCTTCATTGTTTTCCGATCGCTTGTCGATCGCCCTTCTTTTCCAATCCGCATACCTGCGGCCATCCTCGTTTCCGCCGCGAAGAATGGAGGGGGCAAGGGCGCGGCAATCAAGGTGCAGATTTGCACCGGCCGCGGCGGAGCTTCCCTTGCGGCCAACAGGTCGCCAGCGGCATTTCTGAGTGGTGAGGGACATGCGGGTCTCAATGAGACCCGCGCGGGAAATATTCATGCACGATCTCAAGATCGTCTTCGTCATCGAGTTCGTCGGACGGAAGGACGCCGAATTCGTCGCCGGATTTGAACAGGGTGACGGGAACCATGAGGATGCGGGAAAGCGAAAACGCGTGGCTTTGGGCGAGTGCAAGATCCTGTGCCATGTGAGAAACCTCCGTCCGGAGCGGGCCGATCCCGCTCGATGGCTCCTCAAAGGACCGGGGACGGTCGCGATCACCGCGCAGTCGAAGACAAGCGGCGGCAGCAGGCTGCCGACCCCGATAGTGGGTTGATCGACGGAGATCCGGAAATGGTCCAGGACGCCATCCATAAAGAGCGGGATTGGTTTGCTTCGGCGGGAATTGAGATATCCGGCAGAGATGGTTCACGGAAGCCAGATCAGCATTTGTTGCCCGAGCATCTGTCTGACCAGCCCACAGTCAGCGACGGCCGGCTTCCTCCTGATCGGACAAGGCTTTGAGAACAGCGAAGTCCATCTCAGCGCGTGGCTCTATCCGGGCTATCTCGCTGGCGACTTTCGACCAGTGCCAGAACTCGTCGAGATCACCAGTGGACCGGCTATGGAACGCACGGCGCTGTGCTTGGTAGTAGGATCCGGCTGGATTCGAAATTGCGAGAAGCCTGGCCGCGTTTGCGCGACACAAGACCGGGTGCGCCGTCACGCTCATAAGCCTGCAACAGCCGATGCATCTGGCTTCGGCTCAGCCCCAGGCTCTTAGCCGCCTGTACGACACTCAACCGGCCATCCTTGATTTTTTGAACCGCTTCCAGCCGGTTCAGCTCTATCTGCGACATGGTGATCAAACAAGACATGGCAGCTCCATCAGCACTTCGGCGTCGGAAACCAGTCTTCCTTCCAGCGTTGAACTTGACCAGCTAGAAGGGCGAAAACTGTCGCATCTCTAATACCAATTCTCATAAAGGCTGACTCACGGGATTCCCAAAAGTGATCGAATCTGAATCGATGGTGCAAACGGGAGTTTTGCGATGGGTTCAGCGGTTTCTCTACGGACAGACTTTGATGGGGAGAAGCTTCGACTTTTGGCCCGCCAAACAAAGGATGCCAATCAGGCCCGTCGGCTGCTTGCGCTTGCATCGATCTATGACGGCGGTTCGCGCTCCAATGCCGCCCGGCTTGGCAGCGTGACCCTGCAGATCGTGCGTGACTGGGTGGTTCGCTTCAACGCACGCGGCCCCGACGGGCTGATCAACGGCAAAGCTCCCGGCAAGTCTTCACTATTGAATGATGATCAGCGTTCGGCCTTGGCGCTAGCCATCGAACGCGGCCCCACACCTTATCTTGACGGCGTTGTCCGCTGGCGGCTGTGTGATCTGGCGCAGTGGCTATGGGAGGAGTTCCGTATCTCGGTAAGCGTGCAGACCTTGGGTCGCGAAGTGCGCGCGCTGGGCTATCGCAAACTCTCCGCCCGCCCGAGGCACTATGCGCAGGATGCCGATGCCGCCGAGGCGTTTAAAAAAACTTCCCCGCCGCTGTCGCGGAAATCGCCGAGGGGCCCGCCAAAGGTAAAGTGATCGAAATCTGGTTCCAAGACGAAGCCAGGATCGGACAGAAGAACAAGATCACACGCCGCTGGGCCAAGCGTGGATCGAGGCCGTCTGCTCCACACGACCAGCGCACCCGCTCCGCATACATCTTCGGCGCGATCTGCCCCAAGCACGGAAAAGCCGCAGCCCTCGTCATGCCATGGTGCGACACCTATGCCATGAACCAGCACCTGGCCGAAATCTCTCGCCATGTTGCCGACAATGCGCATGCTGTCCTCATTATGGACCAGGCTGGCTGGCATTTGTCGAAGAACCTGATCGTGCCTGGTAACATTACCATCCTACCACTGCCACCGCGTTCGCCTGAGCTCAACCCGGTTGAAAACATCTGGCAGTTCATGCGCGATAACTGGCTCTCAAATCGCGTGTTCAAGTCCTACGACGACATTGTCGACCACTGCGCATACTCCTGGAGAAAACTTCAGAACCAGCCTTGGAAGATCATGTCCATCGGCCGCAGAAAATGGGCCCATGGGTTCTGATCAATGAGGCTTGGTATAACGGGCCCAACTGTCGCATTACTAAACGGCTGCTATATTGAATGTGGCAGCTAGGTTGAAATGTCCGCCGCTGCGCAAAGTAAGAATGTCACTTTGAGCTGCCAAACGGGACGCCGACCAGCCCCGATCTGACCGGCTGGTCCGGGTTGCAAGGTGAGATCGGGGCGGGTGGGGAACACCTATTCTGCTTTAGACTTGAGACTTCCGACCGAAACGTCACTCCGCAGCTTCCTGCCGCGACAGCGCCTTCTTCCGCCGCGCAATCACTGCCGGATCGTTGATGAAGTCCGTCCGTCGCCCCGGCTTGCGGGTGCGTTTGACGTAGCCATTCTTGTCGCTGTTGCTCTTGACCGTGGGCTTGTCCTGCGACGCCTGCCGTTCCTTGATATACGCCAGGACATCACCGAGCCGTTTGTTCTCGGTGATGGCTGCATGCGTCACCCGCTGATCCTTGTCGAACATCGTGTAGGGCAGGGAATAACCTTTCCAGCGCACATCCAGGCGTCCGTCCGCATATGCATAGGTTTCGACATACTTTCCAACCAGACCGCGCGTCACCTCGGTCTCCTCAAGCATGATCCGCTTCCGTTCAAACGAAAATGTCAGCTGCGATCCGACATAGCGCTGCTCCCGCTTACACAGAATCTCCGCCAAACGATCCGGCGCCAGATTAAGCGGTCGATGCAGGTCGTCGGACCGGGTAGGGACGATCCCAAAACGCGCGTTGTAGTCCTCGATGAAGCCCGCCAGAAACCGGTTGCCGTCCTCCATGGTGTCGATCCCAGCCAGACGGAGATCCTTGACCAACCGGTCCTGCAGCGTCCGGTTCATCCGCTCGACACGACCTTTGGCCTGGCTTGAGTTTGCGCAGAGAATCTCGATGTTTAGCTCGCAAAGTGCGCGCCCGAACTGGGTCATGCCCTGACCACCCTTGGCATCCTTCTTCGCAACGCGGAACACCGAATGCTTGTCGGAATAGAAGGCGATCGGTGCACCATGTTGCTTGAGATACAGCTCCAGCGCCTCGAAATAGGTGAAGGCGCTCTCCGAGCGCACGAAGCGTAACTGCATCAACTTGCCGGTCGCATCGTCGACAAACACCAGCAGCGAGCACGGCGGCCCTCGGTCCTCAAACCAGCGGTGCTCTGAGCCGTCGATCTGCACCAACTCACCATAGGCTTCGCGTCGCAACCGCGGCTGATGAAACGTCCGGCGCTGCTTGCGTGACAGCCAGAGGCCGGCATCAACCATCCAGCCTCGCACGGTCTCACGCGAGACATGCAAGCCATCGCGCTCGCCCAGCTTCTCTGTGGCCAAGGTCGGCCCGAAATCCGCATAGCGTTCACGCACCAAGGCCAGCGCGTAATCCCGAACGCCATCGCTGATCCGGTTGTTCGACGGCCGCCCGGTCGCCTTGTGCCGGATCGACGCCGCGCCACCCGTGCGCATTCGTTCCATCAGCCGTCTAATCTGACGTTCGCTCAGATCCAGAACGTGTGCTGCCGACACCATGGTCATCCGTCCGGCCATGACTTTCGACAAAACTTCGATCCGATGCAGATCGCGTTCGCTCATCGCAATCAATCCCATCTGCAATCTCCCAGACATTGTTCAGTGCCGGGGAGTGTGACATTCCAACTTTGCGGAAACAGGACATTCTAACTTTGCGGCTACATATCAATGTTGCATAAGTTATATGATGGAACTTGTGCGGTCATTTCCGATTTTGTTTCGTCAACCTCACTGTGGCAGAGAAAGAGCAACGGCCGGTCAGAACCCGACCAGCACCATGTCCAGTGCGGCCATGATCTCGTTGTCCTGCCCCATCAGGCTTGTGACCGGGCTGCGCAGCAGCGCACGGGGAACCGCCGCCATGAACTGGGTGACCATGACATGCGGCGCGTCCCCAATCTCGAACACCGGATTAAGGCGATCTGCCGGATCCGGAGCTTGCGTCAGAGGCAGAAGCGGCACCACGATCCGCGTGTTCAGTTCGCTCAGAACATCTGCCTGAACATCGAGCACATAGCCGGCGCCGCCGGGGTTTGCGTAAACCTCGAAACGCGCCATCAGAACTGCCTGTATTTCTCCAGAGGCAAGCCGTGCGACTCTGCCCACGCGTTCGAGCTGGCAAGCGCTGCAGCATTCTCGCGCTGCCAGACTTGCGCTTTCGCCTCGGCAACGGCACGCCGCAACCCTGCCTCCGCGGCTTGCGACAGATTCACCCCGAACGACCTGGCCTCCGTCAGCAGGGACGGGTCCAGTGTCAGGTTCGTGGGTTTTCTGGGGGCAGTCTGGCTTTGCATAATCGCACCTCGTTTCATGCGCATCATATATCCACATAGAAGGCGACATTGCAAATTCTTCGCGGGAGGGGGAAAAAGCTGGGGTTCAAGCCGCAAGGGCAAACTTAGCTTGCTTGAGCCGACCATCGGCAACCGCTGCCCGAACCTGATGGTGTGGACAGCCCCACCAGCCGGCATCGCAATGTGCCATGTTGGTGTTGTTGAACCCAACAGATAAAGGGAGCCATCCACATGCAGATTACAACACTCGGCGTCGATTTAGCCAAGTCCGTCTTCCAACTTCATGGAATTGATGAAAGCGGCAAGGTCGTTCTCAGAAAGAAAGTCCGCCGCGGCGCTTTGCTGGACGTGCTGTCGAGTCTCGCCCCCTGCCTGATTGGCATGGAAGCCTGTGCGACCAGCCATTATTGGGCGCGCGAGATCGCGGCGATGGGGCATGAGGTTCGCCTGATCCCACCAGCTTATGTCAAACCATATGTCAAGGGCAAAAGAATGACATGGCAGATGCCGAGGCGATTTGTGAGGCAATAACGCGGCCGAACATGCATTTCGTTGCGATCAAAAGCGCCGATCAGCAGGCAGTTCTGATGCTGCATCGCGCCCGGGATCTTCTGGTGCGGCAGCGCACCATGCTGATCAACGCGCTGCGTGCCCATCTGGCGGAATTAGGTATCGTTGCCGCCCGTGGCCCGCACAAACTATGTTTCCTCCTTGCGGAGTTGAAGAACGGCGATTGCGAACTTCCCAGTGTGGCCAAGTCAGCTTTACTGTGCCTCGTCCGTCAGGTCGAGGGACTGGAAAGTGAGATAGCCCGGCTCGATTGCGAGATACAGGCCTGGCACCGCGAAAGCGCTGTCAGCCAGAAACTGGCCACAATTCCCGGCATAGGCCCGCTCACGGCGACGGCCTTGGCGGCCACCATTGCCGATCCTTCACAGTTTCGATCTGCACGCCAGTTCGCGGCCTGGCTTGGTCTGGTTCCAAGGCAGAATTCCTCCGGCGGCAAGGACAGGCTGGGGCGCATCACGAAGATGGGCGACAGCTATCTACGAAAGCTCCTTGTTGTCGGCGCAACGGCAGTTCTGCAACATGCCATCCGCGCACAAACGCAAACCGGAGAATGGGTACGCCGCTTGCTGGAGCGCAAGCCATCCCGGTTGGTCAGCGTGGCGTTGGCAAACAAGACCGCCCGGATCGTCTGGGCTGTGATGTCGAAGAAGGAGGCTTACAAAGCAGCCTGAGATTTTCTGGCGCACCACAAACGCGCCACACAAGTTGCAAGGGCAATCTCTGTGATGATGATCTTTGCCGCCGCAACCGGAACACCCCGTGGTATTGCCAGAGCGTCATAGCTCGGCAACTTGATAGGGATCTGGCCCGCGGACTTCATCAGGGCCAGCGGACATTGGTACCGCACAAACAGGCCGGACAAATGACCGCTAGCAATAAAGATCAAAGACACAAAGAAAACACTTGCAAATCAGGGGCTGTCCACAAATGCAATACTCGATGGGCACCGGCAGGAGACCAACGCATCTGCCGCTTCTTGTTCACCCGAGCGTTCACGAGACTATTGGCGGCGCTTTCGGCCGGAGAACTCGATATCGGCTGACCCGACCGATATCGATGGCAGTAGTCGACAATTGAATAGATGGGAAGGTTGCCGCCCTCTCCGAACGGCATCGTGGTGTGCCAAGATCGTGCTGCTGAAAGCAACGAAACGGACAGGACGCCAAGAAGAAGGATATGATGATCACCCCCTCATCAGCCGCTATGCCTATTCCGCCGACATGATCTTCTTGCCATCGTCGATGGAGAATCCAATGTCGCCGTCAAACAGGCTCTCCCAGGGAGCCGGAGAGAGGGCCGGCGAGGACGGTTTTCCAGAGATCGACCGTGCGTTCGTCATGGATACCGGCGTCGACTACGCACCAGCCGTCGCCATCCTCGATCAGATAGATGTTCACGTGATCAAGCCGGTACGGCAATGGAAAACGCAGCCACCTGATGCCCGGCGCGATCTCGGTCATCTCGCCCGCAGCCGGCGCCTCTGAAAAGGGAAATCGATACATGGAATGATATTATCCTATTCTTAGGACCGCCAACGGGCCGATCCTCTGAAGCGCGCGCCTGTTTCGGAGGCCAAGTGGTATCGAAATGCCACCATCGATTGGCACACAGTTCAATGCTACAACTTCCTGAGCAGCACTTCCTCGACGAGGTGGTTGGAGCCCTTCTTGAGGATCAGGTCGGCGCGCGGGCGCGTCGGCTGGATGTTTTCCTTCAGGTTCTTCAGGTTGATATTGGCCCAAAGCCCCTCGGCGATGCCACGCGCGGCGTCCTCCGACAGTTCCGAATAGCGATGGAAGAAGGAGCGCGGGTCCTTGAAAGCCGTCTGGCGCAGCCGCATGAAGCGGGTCACATACCAGTCGTGGATCTTGTCCTCGTCGGCGTCGATATAGATCGAGAAATCGAAATAGTCCGAGACGAACGGCACCATCTTGCCATCCTCGGGCAGGTCACGCACCTGCAGCACATTGATGCCCTCGAAGATCAGGATGGCCGGCCGGTCGATAGTGACGTATTCGTCCGGCAGAACGTCATAGACGAGGTGCGAATAGAGCGGTGCGCGTACCGAGTGCTCGCCGGCCTTGATCTGCGACAGGAAGCTCAGCAGCGCGCCGACGTCGTAGCTTTCGGGAAAGCCCTTGCGTTCCATCAGGCCCTGCTCGCGCAACACCGCGTTCGGCAGCAGGAAGCCGTCCGTGGTGACCAGCGAGACCTTCGGGCTCGACGGCCAGCGCGCCAGCAATTCGGCGAGAATACGGGCGGTGGTCGACTTGCCGACCGCCACCGAACCGGCGATGCCGATGATGAAGGGCGTCTTGATCGCCCCGTCGACATTGAGGAAGCGCTTGCGCTGCTCGAAGAGGCTCTGCGACGCCTCGACATGGGCATAAAGCAGGCGCGACATCGACAGGTAGATGCGCCGGACCTCGTCGAGATCGACCGGGTCGTCGAGCGAACGCAGCCGCACCACCTCGTCGGCCGTCAGCGTCAGCGGCGTGTCGGCGCGGAAATCCGACCATTTGGCCGCCGAAAAACGCCTATAGGGCGACAATTCGCTGCCCGAAAGCTGGTCAAGAGGATCGGGATGCGCCGCCGGGCCGCTGCGCTTGATGGGCTGGTCCATCAGTTCTTCACCTCGGTTCCATTAGCATCGAGGAAGCCCGGCAGCGGATCGTTCCCGCTACCGGGCTGGTCTGCCTTGGGAGGAGCAAGACATGTGCGGACATGGCCAGTCCCGCCTCAGAGCGCCTTCTCGAGCTCCGGTAGAACCTCGAACAGGTCGGCGACAAGGCCGTAATCGGCGACCTGGAAGATCGGCGCCTCCTCGTCCTTGTTGATGGCGACGATGACCTTGGAATCCTTCATGCCGGCCAGATGCTGGATCGCGCCCGAGATGCCGCAGGCGATGTAGAGGTCGGGGGCGACCACTTTGCCGGTCTGGCCGACCTGCCAGTCATTCGGCGCGTAGCCGGCATCGACGGCGGCGCGGCTCGCGCCGACCGCAGCACCGAGCTTGTCGGCGACAGGCAGGATCACTTCCGTGAACTTCTCCGAGGAACCAAGCGCGCGCCCGCCCGAGATGATGATCTTCGCGGATGTCAGCTCCGGACGGTCGCCGCCCGACAGTTCGCTTCTGACGAAGGAGGACAGGCCCGGATCGGCTGCGGCCGAAACAGTCTCGACGGAGGCCGAGCCGCCCTCGCCCGCCGCGTTGAAGGAGGCCGTGCGCACGGTGATCACCTTCTTCGGATCGGTCGCCTGCACCGTCTGGATCGCGTTGCCGGCATAGATTGGACGCTTGAACGTGTCCGTACTCACCACCTCGACGATCTCGGAGACCTGCATCACGTCGAGCAGGGCGGCGACGCGCGGCATGATGTTCTTGCCGTTGGTCGTCGCCGCGGCGACGATCGCATCGTAGTCGCCGGCGAGCGACACGATCAGCGCCGCCATCGGCTCGGCCAGTTGCTGTTCGAGCGAGGCGTCGTCGGCGAGCAGCACCTTGGCCGCGCCGTCGAGCTTGGCGGCTTCATCCGCGGCAGCCTTGGCGTTGTGACCGGCGACCAGCACATGCACGTCGCCGCCGAGGGCGCTTGCCGCGCTCATCGCCTTGGCGGTCTGGTCGGACAGGGTTGCGTTGTCGTGTTCGGCAATCAAGAGGATTGTCATTGTCTTTGTCCCTTCCCTGTCCTTACAGCACGCCGGCTTCGTTCTTCAGCTTGTCGACCAGTTCGGCGACATCGGCGACCTTGACGCCGGCCTTGCGGCCCTCCGGCTCCTCGGTCTTCAGCACCTTCAGCCGCGGCGCGGTGTCGACGCCATAATCGGAAGGCGCCTTCTCATCGAGCGGCTTCTTCTTCGCCTTCATGATGTTCGGCAGCGAGGCATAGCGCGGCTGGTTGAGGCGCAGGTCGGTCGTCACGATCGCCGGCACCGCGATGGCGATCGTCTGCAGCCCGCCATCGACCTCGCGCGTCACCTTCGCGCTGTCGCCGGAAATCTCCACCTTCGAGGCAAACGTGCCCTGCGACCAGCCGAGCAGCGCCGCCAGCATCTGGCCGGTCTGGTTGGCGTCGTCGTCGATCGCCTGCTTGCCGAGGATCACCAGGCCCGGCTGCTCCTCTTCGGCCACGCCCTTCAGGATCTTGGCCACCGCCAGCGGCTCCACCGTGTCGTCGGTCTTGACCAGAATGCCCCGGTCGGCGCCCATCGCCAGCGCCGTGCGGATCGTCTCCTGCGCCTGCTGCGGTCCGATCGAAACCGCGACGATCTCCGAAACCGTGCCCGCTTCCTTCAGCCGGATCGCCTCTTCAACCGCGATCTCGTCGAACGGGTTCATGCTCATCTTGACATTCGCCAGCTCAACGCCCGACCCGTCAGCCTTCACACGCACCTTGACATTGTAGTCGATCACCCGTTTGACCGGCACCAATACCTTCATAGACCTTTTCCTTTCGTCTACCGAAGTCGCGGCAAGTCTTTCAGCGCGTATCCTCCGGTTTTCAGTTGAGCGACACATACGGACGTGGCGCGTTTCGCGCCTATCGCGATCAAGCCAGCACGGAAAGAATCAACCATTGCGCTGCCAAGGCCGGCTTCTCCATGCCCTCGATCTCGACCGAAACATCGTAGGTACAGATCGAGCTGCCGGCACCTTTCAGGGCAACATCGCGCAACGTGAACCGGCCGCGTACGCGCTTGCCCGCCGGCACCGGCGCCAGGAAACGGATATTGTTGAATCCGTAATTAATGTCCATTTGCGCGCCCTCGAGGGGCGGCAATGCGTCGAAGGACATCCGGCTCAACAGGGAAAGCAGCAGGAAGCCATGCGCAATTGTCCCGCCGAACGGAGACGATTGCGCGCGTATCGGATCGACGTGGATGAACTGGTCGTCCAGGGTTGTATCGGCAAAACCGTCAATTCTCGGCTGATCGACGACGATCCAGTCGGACACCCCGACCTCGTCGCCGATCATCGTCTTGTACCGATCCAGGGTTATCGGAATGCCCGCCATGCCTCAAAGAACCTCGAACAGGCCGGCAGCGCCCATTCCGCCGCCCACGCACATGGTCACGACGACATATTTCACGCCGCGGCGCTTTCCTTCGATCAGGGCGTGACCGGCCATGCGGGAGCCCGACATGCCATAGGGATGGCCGATCGAGATCGCGCCGCCATTGACATTGAGGATGTCGTCGGGAATTCCGAGCGTATCCCGGCAATACAGGACCTGAACGGCGAACGCTTCATTGAGCTCCCACAGACCGATATCGTCCATGCCGAGACCGAACCGCTGGAGCAGTTTCGGCACGGCGAATACCGGGCCGATACCCATCTCGTCCGGCTTGGTGCCGGCAACCGCCATCCCGACATAGCGACCGAGCGGCTGCAATCCGCGCTTCTCGGCCATCGCGGCCTCCATCACCACGCAGGCCGACGCGCCGTCCGAAAGCTGGCTCGCATTGCCGGCGGTGATGCAACCGCCTTCCTTGACGGTCCGCAGCTTGGCCAGCCCTTCGGAATTGGTATCCGGCCGGTTCCCTTCATCTGCGACAAGCGTGACGGACTCGCTGCCAGTCTCTCCGGTCTCCTTGTTGACGACGGCCTTCTGCGCGATCACCGGAATGATCTCGCGGGCGAACCTGCCCGCCGCTTGGGCAGCGACGGTGCGCTGCTGGGACTTCAGGGCGTAGGCATCCTGCCGTTCCCGCGAAATGCCGTAGCGCTTCGCAACGACCTCGGCCGTATCGATCATCGGCAAATACGCGTCGTCATGCATGGCGACGAGTTCGTCGTCGACGTCGACGCGCAGCGCCTCGGTCTGAACGAGCGAGATGGACTCCACGCCGCCGGCGATGACGACATCCATGCGATCCACGATGATCTGCTTGGCCGCCGTCGCGATCGTCATCAGGCCGGACGAGCACTGGCGGTCCATTGTCATGCCGGAAACGCTGACCGGAAATCCCGCGCGCAAGGCGGCCATGCGGCCGACCGTATGCTGATGCCCCTGGGGCAAGGAACAGCCGAGCAGGCAGTCATCGAGTTCGGCCGGTTCTATGCCGGCGCGCTCGACTGCCGCTTTCAGGGCATGTGCCGCAAGCGTCGGAGACGATGTGGCGTTGAACGCGCCCTTGTAGGCGCGGCCGATAGGCGTTCTTGCGGTCGATACGATTACGGCGTCACGCATGCTCAGTTTTCCCCCGTCGTGTCGCGGCTATAGCCCGCATTCTGCAATTCAAGACGGCCCTGACGTTCGCCCGCTTCGGGAAGGATCTCGCCGTCGCGGCTAGTGATCTGGGTCCAGTTCTCGACAATCCGATCGGGCACGTCCGGCCCGTCGCCCAGAAACATTCCAGGCGTCAGGGTGACGTGGGCGGTCTCGAACGAACCCGCCCCCGCGCACAGGATCGTTCTGGTCGGAGCGTCCTCGCCCACCAGCGCGATCAATCCCGGGCTCACAAAATCGGGCCGCAGGAGATCGAGTTCGGCTTGCGGCAGCAGACCGTCCAGCATCTGCGTTGCCGCGGTCGGTGCGATGCAGTTGACGCGGATGTCGTTGCGGGCGCCCTCCAGGGAAAGCGTCTGCATCAGCCCGACGAGAGCCATCTTCGCCGCGCCGTAGTTCGACTGTCCGAAATTGCCGTACAGCCCGGACGACGATGTCGTCATCACGATGCGACCGTAATTGCGAGAGCGCATATGCTCCCACACTGCCTTGGTGCAGTAGACGGCCCCCATCAGATGCACGTCGACGACCAGCCGGAAATCCGCCAGATCCATCTTGGCGAACGTCGTGTCGCGCAAGATGCCGGCATTGTTGACCAGGATGTCGATTTTACCCCACTGGTCGATGACATGCTCGACCATCGCGTCCACCGCTTCCTGATCGGTAACCGAGGCCGCGACAGCCATCGCTTTGCCGCCGGCAGCCTCGATCTCGGATACGACGGCTTGGGCAGCATCCAGACCGAGATCATTGACAACTACCCGCGCGCCGCGCGCCGCGAGCAGCATGGCGTGCGAACGTCCCAGACCGCCGCCAGCACCAGTAACAATGGCGACCCTACCTGAAAGGTCGATCATGATATTTATCCTCTTGTCCGTTGAACTTGTTTAGGCCGCCCGCCCGTCAAACGGGCGCGACCTCAGGGATCGACCATCGGCGGCGGGCACGCATAGACAGCACCACCATCCACGGCCAAAACCTCCCCGACCACATAATCGCCGGCCCGGCTCGCCAGGTAGACAGCGGCCGCAGCGATGTCTTCCGGACGCCCAACCCGCCCCGCCGGGATGGCCGAGACATATTCCTCCGCCTTGTCGCGTGCAGCGCGATTCATCTCGGACGGGAAAGCACCGGGGGCTATCGCCGAAGCGACAATATTATCGCTGATAAGGCGCGAAGCCAGCCGCCGCATGAGATGCAGGATCGCCGCCTTGGAAGCCTGGTAGCTGTAGCTTTCCCAAGGGCTGACCCGCAGCCCGTCAACAGATCCGATGAACAGGACCTTGGCCGGAAGGTCCGGCCGGGCCGCCTTTTTCAAGGCCGGATGCAATGCCTGCGTCAGGAAAAACGGCGCCTTCAGGTTAATGTCCAGAACCTTGTCCCAGCCGCTTTCGGGGAATTCGTCGAACGCCGCCCCCCAAGCCGCACCCGCATTGTTGAGCAGGATATCGAGGCTACCCTCGCGCTCCGCAAAAGCAGCGGCCAACGCCCTCGCGCCTTCGACGGTCGAAATATCGGCAGGCAATGCATGGCAACCGGGCCCCATCTCCTCGGCGGCAGCAATGCACTGCTCGGCCTTGCGAGAGGAGATATAGACCTTCGCCCCCTGGGCCAGAAATCCTTCCGCCATCATCCTGCCGATACCGCGCGACCCTCCCGTCACCAGAGCCGTGCGCCCTTCCAGCGAAAATAGCGATGCCACGTCAAGCATGGATGCCCCCGATCAAAACAACACATTTCCTCCCGCGAGGAACTGGCATGTTCATATCGTGCAGCAGTCAGGTTGACAACATATTTTTGGACAGATGTACCATTTATTTTTCAGACACATGCACGCCGGATCACGACCGAAAAATCCTCCCTGGCGCCAGACAGGTCAGCCATGCCAGCCCCGGTCGTGATCGCGCGAATGAGCTTGCCGACGAAGAGTGCCTGGATATCGAGTACAGCGGTTCGATTGATATCGTGGCCCGCGACCGCCGCCAATCGACGACGCCAGGCGGCATATTGATCACCGAGGAAAGAGGCCAGTACCGGCCGCAGATCCGGATTCTGCGCCCCGCTCATCCAGACCGAATAATAGCCGATATTTTCCCGCGAAAACTCGAAAACCTCGCGCAGGAAAATTGCAGTCGTCAAATCGACCAAACGCATTTCCGTTATCGCGGCCGCCGCCGGATCACCAAGCCCCTCTCGATAGCGCGCCTTGGCGCGCTCGAACAACGCTTGTTGAGCCGTCTCCAGCAAACCGTGGATCGTCGGGAAATAGTAACTCGGACCGCTGCGCACCATGCCGCTCCTGTCGGCAACCGCCCCATAGGAAACCGCCGAAGCACCCTCATCGATCAATATGTCGATCGCGGCCTGAACGATCCTTTCCCTGACCTCCTTTGACCGCTCGCTGCTTTCAGCGCCGGTACGCCCCGCCTCCTCGAAAGAACGGGCGGCATCCCTTTCGACATGAGCTGCCAGCAGTGCCTTCAAATCCGTCCTGCCACTCAGCAATTTCTGAACTTGCGGCCGCGCGAAGGCGAGCGGAAGCAACAGGAAAATATGCCCGATTGCACGATCCACCGCGGCGGATACATTCTCCGGGCCTACATCCGAGCCGAGATGGGCGTCGATAGAACGCCAGATCGCGTCCAGTTGCGCAAACCAGTCCTGGGCGAGCATCCGTCCGGCCTCGCTGCGCCCGCCATACAGTACGATCTCGCACCATGCCAGCGATCTCGTCCTGTCGCGTTCGACCGCATTGAGCACGACCCGCGTCACAAGGTCTTCAAGATGCATGAACTCCGGCTGGAGACCACCGGATATCCGGCCCTCAAGCCGCTTGAACGCTTCAAGATACCCGGCAAGCAGCGTACGCGACGCCTCGGCCAGGATATCCCCCTTGGTCGCATAGTGATATGTCGTCGACGCGAGGCTGACATTGGCGGCCTTGGCGACCGCGCGATGCGTCAGACCCGCAACGCCGGATTGCGCAAGCACCGATATTGCACCATCTGCAATGGCCTGCCGGGCCTGAAGCGTCCTGGCTTGCACCGATCGTTGTTGTCCTTGCTTGTCCATTTTCCGGCAGCCAGCCCTCCCAAACCGGCACTATCGTAGACGTCCGGCTCGCTTCAACAAATCCGCTTAACCACCGAAAACCGTTTCGGATGCGTCCAGGCAGGTCGTATCCAATGATGCGCAAACCGAGAACCGTGTCCGCGCGAGGGGAAGTTCGTAGCGATAGAAGTAGCGGCAGGCAACGATCTTGCCGTCATAGAAGTCACATTCGGCATCCGACAGGCTGCCCGCGGAAACACGCTTGGCCGCGACCAACGCCTGGCGCAACCACATCCACGCGACGACTACATGCCCGAAAGCATCGAGATAGAGAGTCGCATTGGCCAGCCGACGAGCCGGATCGGCGCAATCGAGCAAAATCCCGGTCGTTTCGACCAAATCGGCCAGGCAGACATCGAGCTGTGCTGCCTCTTCGCGAAGCCGGTCCTGTTCCAGGGCCTGCGAAATGGTTTCGCGCATGACATCGACAAAACGCCGAAGCGTACTGCCGTCGTCGCCTCCGACCTTTCGGCCCAGCATGTCCAGCCCCTGAATGCCGAAGGTGCCTTCGTGAATATGGTTCAGCCTGTTGTCGCGATACAGCCGCTCGACGGGGTAGTCGCGCGTATAACCGTAGCCACCGAGGACCTGAATCGCCCATTTGTTGGCCTCCAGACAATGCTCCGAAGGCCAAGACTTCACAATTGGCGTCAGAAGACCGAGCAGTCTTTCCAGCCACTTCTTCCTTTCCGGGTCCTCCACGGTCGCCAGTTCGTCGACCAGCGTCGCGCAATACAGGCACAACGCCTGCGCCCCCTCGACGGCGGCCTTTTGCGCCATCAGCATCCGCCGGACATCGGTGTGTTGGATGATCGGCACCTGCGGACTGTACGGATCCTTCCGGTCCGCGAACCGCCCTTGCAGGCGCGTCCTAGCGTAATCGGCCGAATAGAGGTATCCGCCAAGCGCCGACATCACCGACGCATGCCCGACGCCGATGCGCGCCTCGTTCATCATGTGGAACATATATTCGATACCGCGATGCGGCTCGCCGATAAGATAGCCGAGGCAATCCCCGTTCTCGCCGAAATTCAGGAGGCAATTGGTGATCCCGCGCTGCCCCATCTTGTGATTGAGGCCGGCCAGGGCGATATCGTTGCCGCAGCCGATGGCCCCATCCTCGTCCACGCGGCGCTTCGGGACGAGAAACAGGGAAATGCCCTTGGTGCCCGCGGGTCCGCCCGGGATTTTAGCCAGGACCATGTGGACAATGTTATCCGAGATTTCGTGCTCGCCGCCTGAAATCCACATCTTGTTCCCGCGAATGCGGTAAAGGCCGTCTTCGCCCGGTGTCGCAGTCGTGCGGATATCGGCAAGCGAGGATCCCGCCTGGGGTTCCGACAGGCACATCGTCCCGAACCAGCGCCCCTCGAGCATCGGCGGCAGAAATCGGTTTTTCAGTTCTTCCGATCCAAAGGCACAGAGCAGGTTGGCGGCGGCGATCGTCAGAAAGGCATAATTTGTCACAGCCGTGTTGGCACAGCTGAACATGCCGCTGACGGCAGTATGCAGCACCCACGGAGCTTGCAGGCCGCCGGCCGCCTCGGCAAAGGGCAACGAAAAGAAGCCCGCATCGGCATAGGCCGCGAGTGCGACGGCGGAACTCTCCGGCAGCACGACGCGGCCGTCGATGAAGCGCGGCTCGTCCGCATCCACTTCCGCCGCTATGGGCAGGAACTGCTCTTCGGCGATTTGCTGCGCCGTATCCAGAATCTGCGATATGGCCCCCCGCTCATAGGCTGCATATCGCGGGGTCTTCGAAATCCGCTCCACATCGAGCAATTCGAACAGGATGAAGTCGAGTTCACGGCGATCCACGATCATTGATTGACACGCTCCGGTTTTATCTCGGCGGGAAAGATAGGTCCTGCGTTGCAATATGTCGACATAATTTGTACGATTGTACTTTTTAATGATGGACGTGCAGCCAACAGCGAGGTCACGTCATGCAGACCACGCAACGATGCACAGGCAGCCGCGGCGGCAGGAGACGCGAAAGGACCGCGCGCCCAGGCACCGACCGATCGGCAAAGAGTGTGTGACTGGCACCGGACTGAAGAGATCGCCCGATAATTTCCGACGAAAAGAACGGCGGCCACAGCCGCCGTTCCGCGCGACATCGCCAGCGGGTTATTCGGCCCGCTCGAAGCGTTCCCGCAGTTCTCGCTTCAACGTCTTGCCGGAGGGATTCTTCGGTAGCGCATCGACGATCTCGATACGCTTCGGCACCTTATAGCCGCCTAGATGCTCCCGACAATATGTCATCATTTCCGCAGTCGTGACCTGTACATCAGACTTAGACACCATTGCAGCCACCAGCGCCTCGCCCCATAATGGATCGGAAATCCCGAGCACCGCGACTTCGCTGACCGCCGGATGATGGCTGATCACATCCTCGATCTCGCGAGGGTAGATGTTTATGCCGCCGCTGATGACCATGTCTTTCTTGCGATCGACCACATAAATGAAGCCTTGTTCATCACGGCGACCGAGATCTCCGGTGTGGAGCCAACCGTCGACAATAGTTTCCGCTGTCTCGTCAGGCATCTGCCAATAGCCAACCATCACATTGTCGCCGCGAGCGATAATCTCGCCGATCTCGTCCGGCGCAGTGTCGCTACCCTGTGTGTCGACGACGCGGAGGTCGACACCAAGGAGCCCCTTACCGATGGAGCCGGCCGCCCGTTCGTGGTCCTCCGCCGTCAGCACTGAGAAGTGGGATGTCGATTCCGTCAATCCATAGGATTGATATAGCCGGTTGCCAAACTGCCGCAGTGCCTGTTGCAGACGCCTTCCGGTGATTGGCGCTGCCCCATAGGCAATTCGTTCAATCGAGGAAAGATCGAAGGATTCGAAGTCCGGTAAATCCATCATCTGGTAGAGCATTGTTGGAACAGCGAAGAAGAATGTCACGTTCTCCGTATCGATCAGTTGCAGTGCCTTACGGGGATCGAAATGCCGCTCAAGGATCGTCGTCCCGCCATAAGTCAGATGCATCGTACTGTGGGACATGGCAGCGTGATACATGGGACTCATCTGCAGATTGACGCTTTCGCGCCTTGGCAGGAACACTGATGCGACATGCTCAATATCACTGATATAGTTACCGTGACTAAGGACGACACCCTTGGGCTTGGATGTCGTCCCACTGGTATAGAGCAGCGCCGCCACCGAAGAACGATCGATTCCACCGGGGTTCGGCATGTCAGCAGGAACATCGGACCATTCAAAGAAGTTCGCGCATCCCGGCAATTCTCCATCGGTCACAATGATCTGCTCTAGCGACGCCACGTCCCTGCGCGCGCTACTGATCGTTGCGTCATACTTAGCGGCGGCAATGATAACTTTGGGTTGCGCATCCTGAAGCAGCACACTGTGCTCGGTAGGATGCAGACGCCAATTGAGCGGCGCGAAAATCCCGCCACTGCCGGTTATGGCGTAATAGCACTCAAGGAATTCGGGCACGTTTTCCATCAGGACAGCGACACGGTCGCCGGGCCGAACGCCCGCATCATGCAGAGCGCGCCCCACAGATGCGACACGGTCCCGAAACGCGGCATGAGTGACGCGCCTGTCGCCGGCGATGATCGCAAGTCGTTCATCTTCGATATGTGGATTGTTGAAGATCACATCACGCAATGTCTTGAATGTCACTGGAACTGCTTCCCGTATGCCGTAGGTTTTTAGGCGCTGCCATACTGTTTTAGTATTTCGCGAGCGATGATGATCTTCTGGATTTCGGTCGTCCCGGCGCCGATTTCGTGGTGTTTCGCGTCTCGGTAGTAACGCGCGACGGGATACTCTTCCATATAGCCATTGCCACCAAAAATCTGGATGGCGTCGGACGATGCCTGCACTGCCATCCTTGATGAATAGAGCTTAAGCATTGCCGCTTCGCACGTGACAACCTCTTCGCGCTCAACCGCTCGCATCAGACGGTAAAGCATCGTCCGGGAGAGTTCGATTCCCGTAGCCATTTCGGCGATCTTTTCCTGGATGAGCTGATACTGAGAAATGCGCTTGCCGAAAACGACACGCTCCTGCGCGTATTTTGCGGCGGCGTCCAGACAAGCCTGGGCGATCCCGATATTGGATGCGCCTTCCAGCACGCGCTCGACATCGAGCGACTCCATCAGGTAGTAGAACCCCCTGTTCACCTCGCCGAGAATATTTTCTGCGGGAACCCTGACATTGTCGATGAAGACCTCGCCGGTGGGCGAACTTTTCATGCCAAGTTTTTCGAATGGCTTGCTTGTCGACAAGCCGTCAACACCACGCTCCAGAATGAACCACGTTCCGCCGTTAATTTCGCGATCCTTGCCGTCGGTGCGCGCAATAACGAGAATGAAGTCCGCTACAGGGGAATTGGTGATGAAAATCTTGTGGCCATTAACGATGTAATCGTCGCCATCGCGCCGCGCTTGGCTGCGCGCGCTCAGAGCGTCCGAACCTCCCTTCGGTTCAGTAATCGCCATGGAGCCGATCTTTTCGCCGCGAAGAACCGGCTCAAGATATTTCTGCTTCTGCTCTTCGGTTCCGTGACGCGCTATCGCTCGGGCGAAGAGCACGATGTCGGCAAAAATCGAGATATCGAGTCCGGCATTGATACGCGCCATCTCTTCGCTGACGATCGCCCGGCTGGTGATCGTGAAACCGCCCCCTCCGTATTTTTCCGGGAAAAACGTTCCCAACAATCCAAGCCGCCCCATTTCGCGCATTAGCTCCATGGACAGCATGCCAGTTGCTTCCATTTCCGGCGTGGCCGCCGCCACTTCATTCTCCATGAAGCGCCGCGCCATCCGCTGAAGCTCGATTTCATCATCAGTTAGGTAGCTTTTCGCTCCGAGGGAATGCACCTGCAGTCTCCGATCTTGGCTGAGTTGATTTTCAGGAAATCGCGAAAAGATTACGCAGCCGTTCCACGTCTTTTTCTTCCATCCGGGTGCCGAATCCAGCCCGGCTGTATTCCGGTATTGCGAGCTTCTGCGTCAGATCGGCCCGCATTTCCGTGCACTTGAGGCCGACGCTCAGGCAATCGAATATCGGCACCGCACTGCCATGCAGCCGGGAAAGGCCGGCTGTCGAAGCGATCACGCTTAGGCCCGCGCTGCCGATCACGATGGCGGTGGCGCCGTCATCCACCAACCGCGCCGCGACGCGCTCGATTTCTTCGGCGACCTCGCCGGGATTGAGGAAACCGCTGGTGAACGCTTCCTTGGACGGAATACTGATACGCCCGACACCGGACAGGCGATCGCGCAGCCCGGCCGCGCCGACCATCATGTCGCAATATTCGGCCCAGGAGCGATCCTCGACGGTCACGATTCCAATCTTGTAACCATAGGTGCAGGCGAGATGCAGCGACGCCTCCATCGGCCCAACGATCGGTATGCCGGCAATGCTGCGCGCCTCCGCGACGCCCGGATCGCCGGAACAAGCCACCATCGCCGCGTCGAAACCATCGCGGTCCGCCTCGATAAAACGCTCGACGACATCGACCCTGTTGAGCAGGGTCGGATAAGCGAAGACGGTATCCGTCGCCCGCTTCAAATGCCCGACATAGCGGTGAACGAGTTCGGTGTCGTCGCGCTTGATCCGGCTGAAATTCCGGTCGATCAAAGCCGTATACGGGCCCGAGACCTCTTCGCAATTTACGTGAACCACACAAATCTTCATTGCGGCCTGTCCTTCTTTTCTAAAACTCGTGCTCAAGCGCCCCGGAAGTCGGGAGTTCTTTTTTCGAGGAATGCGGCAACGCCCTCGGCGACGTCTTCGGACCGGAACAATCCTCCGAACAGGCCAGCCTCCAGCTTGAGCGCGTCGGCCAGGGCCATTTGCGTGCCAAGATTGACAGACCGCTTGGCCGCCGCGACCGCCAGCGGCGCATTGGCATTAATCCGCTGCGCGAGATCGAGCGCCGCATCGAGAACTCCGCCGGCAGGCGTCACTTCATCGACAAGTCCGATCGCCTGCGCCTTGGCCGCATCGATCCGCTCACCGCTGAACAGCATGCGCTTCGCCATGCCGGTGCTTACCAGGCGCGGCAGGTACTGGGTTCCGCCAGCACCGGGAATGATCCCCAGCGTGACCTCGGGCAGGCCGAATATGGCCCGCTCGTCGGCAATTCGAATGTCGCAAGCCATCATCAGTTCGCAACCGCCACCGAGGGCCGCGCCATTGACCGCCGCAATGACCGGCACGGACAATTGCTGCAAGGCGTTCTGCATGTGCTGTATGCCGAGCGCATAGGTTTCCGCCGTGGAACAGTCGAGGGTCCGGAAATGAGCGATGTCGCCGCCGGCGACAAAGCATTTCCCTTCCCCGGTCAGCACAAGCGACCGCACCGACTGGTCGCCGGCAACAGCGGTTTCGATTACCGCGTGGATTTCCTCCGCTACCGCGGGATGCAGCGCATTAACAGGTGGATTGGCGATCGTGACGATCACCGTCGCATCCGATCGTTCAACTCTTACTCGCCCGCTCTCCAACACTGCCTCCAATTCCCAGATTCGCATTATTGAAACGAACGACCGTTATTATCTTGATTTCCTTGTCGCTGTCAAGCACATTTGCGTGCATGCCGCGTTCGAACACCGAAACGGTTCCTTGCAAACATCCATCACGCCGGAGGCCAGACATGGAAAACATAGGGAAAATCGCGCTCGTCACGGGGGGAGCCGGAGGCATCGGCACGGCGACCTGCCGCAAGCTGGCGAGCGACGGCAATCACGTTGTGGTCGCCGATCTCGATCTCGCGGCGGCGCAACGAACGGCGCAGGCAATGGCCGATGACGGCCTATCCGCCGAGGGTGCGCAACTCGACGTGACCGACCGCGCCGCATGTGAAGACCTGATCGTCGCCACCATAAGCCGGCTCGGCTCCCTGGACATTTTGGTCAACATGGCCGGCGTCGTCCGCAACGACTTGCTGGTCAAGGTAAAGGACGAGGATTTCAACCTGACCATCGCCTCGCATGTCGGCGGCACATTGAATTGCATGCGCGGCGCCATCCCGGGCATGCGCGACCGTAACTACGGCCGCATCGTCAACATGAGCTCCGTCGCCGCCCTCGGCTCCATCGGCGGCACGGCCTACGGCGCCGCCAAGGCCGCAATCGAAGCGATGTCAAAATCCGCTGCGCTTGAGACCGCCAACCGCGGCCTCACGGTCAACTGCATCGCGCCCGGCCTCATCGACGCCGGAATGTTTCGCACCGTCCAGCAGGAATTCCAGGACGAGGGCATCGCCAAAACGCCGATGAAACGCCCCGGCACCCCGGACGAGATCGCGGCCTGCATCGCGTTTTTGGCCTCGCCTGCCGCCAGCTTCGTAACCGGTCAGACGCTGCATGCTTGCGGCGGGCTCAGCGTCGGCTTCTGAGCGACCCTGGAGGTCGGGTGTCAGAGCCGCCGGAATCTCAACCGAATTCTCGGTAGAGTTCCCGCCCGATCAGCATGCGCCTGACCTCCGCCGTGCCCCCGCCGATTTCGAACAGCTTGGCGTCGCGCACCAGCCGTTGGGCGCTGAATTCGTTGCTGTATCCGTTCGCGCCGAGCGCCTGCATGGCCTGCAACGCGACTTGCGTCGCATTTTCAGCCGCGAACAGATAGACCGAGGCGGCGTCTTTGCGTGTCAGGCGCCCCCGGTCCGCCGCCGACGCCGCGGCCCTCACATAGGCCCGCCCGGCATTCAGCTGCGTGTACATGTCGGCCATCTTTCCCTGCATCAACTGGAACTCGCCGATCGGCTGGCCGAACTGCTTGCGCTCATGCACATAGGGAAGGACGAGATCCATCGCCGCCTGCATGATGCCTATGCATTGCGCCGCGGCGATGACGCGCTCGTAATCGAGCCCGCCCATCAGGACGCTAACGCCGCCATTGACTTCGCCGATGACATTTTCCTCCGGCACTTCGCAATTCTCGAAAACGAGCTCCGCGGAACCCGAGGCTCGCATGCCGAAAAGATCGAGCTTGCGCCCGACGGTCATGCCTCCGAACGATTTCTCGACCAGGAATGTGGTGATGCCGCGTTTTCCTGCCGACGGATCGGACTTGGCGTAGACCATCACGAGATCGGCGTTGGCCGAATTGGTAATCCAGAGCTTGTTGCCATTCAGCACCCAGCGAGTACCCTTTTTCGTGGCCGTCGTTCGCATACCGACAAGGTCGGAGCCCGCCTCGGCCTCTGTCATCGCGATAGCCGCGATCATCTCTCCCGACAGCAGTTTGGGATAGTAGCGCCGGCGCTGGTCGTCGGTACCGTTCTTGCGCAGTTGATCCATAACCAGGCTGGAATGCACGCCGTAGGACATCGCGACGGCCGCGCTAACGCGCGCCATCTCTTCCAGGATGACGGTGTGGGCGCTGTAACCCAGTCCCAGCCCGCCTTCGGATTCCGGCACCATGACGCCCATGAATCCCATCTCGCCCAGTTTGGGCCAGAGATACTCGTGAAAACGGTCCGCGCGGTCGTATTCATCGACCTGCGGCGCCAGCTCAGCCAGAGCGAAACTGCGCACGGCCGATCGCAATGCGGTGAACTCTTCGCTTTCGTTCAGGTCGAGCATAATAGTCATCGGCAACCCCGAGTTGGTGCAATGTGGTTAGAATTCGTGAGCTAAGGCACGCTAATACAGCCTCGCATTGGCTGGAGCGGCTCACGACCGAATTGAAGCCACCATTCAGGAGAACGGTTCAATCCAATCGTCAACAGTTCCAGTGGCGCCGGGAACCTGCTCGGTTCCCGGTGCCAGCCCCGTCACAGTCCGTAGGCGTTCTCGTCAACCTTGTTGTAGACTTCGCTCTTCAGAAGCTCGACCAGCGCCGCCTCGTCCTTGCGGTCGACATTCGACAGCAGGCCTTCCCAGCGCTTGTAGCCAGCCTCGAAGTTATCGATCAGCGATTGCGCCGTCGCCGCAGAAACACCGCGCCCCTTCGCTGAGCTGGCAGCAAGATTGGCGATATAGGACGTCTTGAAATCGGCGAATGCCTTTTTCAGGCTCTCGCCCGGCTCCACCTTGGCCAGGTTGCGCTCCCAGGAGCCTTCATACGCCGTCGCTTCCTGCCCGTCATAATCGAGCTGGCAGCGCACCATCGCCAAGGCCATTTGATCAAGCAGCCGGCGGCGCTGCGCCGGCGTAAGGGACCGCCAGCTGTTCTGGTTATAGGCCCACGCAGCACCTGATGTGTGCGTCCCCATCGGCAAGAGGGTAATCGTCTTGGCCACTTCCCACAGCTTGTAGCCGGTGCTGAGATTCGTGGCGTCCGTCATGACGCAGTCGATCGAGCCGCGTTCAAGGCCCGTGTAGACTTCCGTGATCGGCACGCTGACCGGTACGGCGCCAGTGAACTTCATGAATTCCACGTGGCTTCCGGCCGCGGTGCGCACCTTCAGACCCTTCAGATCGGCAACTTCATGCACCGTCGGGACGCAGGCAAAGATATAGGGCGGCGTGCTGTAGGCACCGCCATATATGACACCGTTGCCGTTCCATTCACCCTGGAGATGTTCATTGTTGAAACTCAGTTCCGCCAAGGCGAAGGCAGCGGCCATAGTATCGGAAACGATGAGGGAAGCATCGTTCAGAACGTTGCTGAGAGGCAGGTCCGCCGGGGTGTAGGCTCCGATGATGCTGCCGACATCGGCCACGCCATCGCGCACACCGCTAAGGGTACCATTCGCCGGCAGGAGCGAACCGCCGATATACAGGTCGAACACCAGGTCTCCACCGCTGGCTTCCTCCACCGATTTGGTGAAATTGATGTAGTTGTCAATCGTCAGGATATGCGTGGGACTGGCCCACATGCTGGCCGTCAGCCGGGTTTCGGCCGTGGCAACGGACGTGCTCGCGAGCAGGCCCAGCGCGACAGCGATTCTCATCTTAAATTTCATTACTTCTACTCCTCCATTTGAGATTGGTCATTGCATGATCCCGGGCAACCAAAGACTGATTGCCGGAAAGATGATGAGAAGCGCGAGGGTCAAAAGATCGACTGCGATGAACCAGAGCGACCCTCTGAACATGACCGACAACGGAATCCGGTCCCCGAGCGAGCTCTTCATGACGAAGACATTCATGCCAAGCGGGGGGCTGATGAGGCCGATCTCGAGCAGCTTGATCAGAATGATGCCGAACCAAATCAGGTCGATATTGAGCGCCTGAAGCATCGGCAGCACGACCGGAATGGTTAGCAGGATCAACGAGATGCTCTCGATGAACATTCCCAGGATCAGAAACGAAACCCCGATCACGATGATCAGCGATATCGGGCCCGCCGTGTATTGCAGCAAAACCGAGGAAAGGAAGTCCGGCAAGCCCGACAAGGCCATGAATGTCGAGAGCATGGAGGCGCCAATCGCTATGATGAATATCGTTGCGGTCCCCGCGGCCGTGTCGATTGTTGCCCGGACGAATATCGCCCAGGTCATCTTCTGGCGCACCATCGCAATCAGGATCGCGACGAACGCGCCCACCGCGCCCGCTTCTGTCGGCGTGAAAAACCCGGCGCCGATGCCGCCCAGAACCGCAGCTATCAATGCCGGCAACGGCCAGACATCAAGGAGTGTGCGCCACTTCTCGGCCCAGCTGTAATTTTCGACCGAACGCGGCGCCAATTCGGGACTCGCCCAGCAGCGCACCGTGATCATCGCGATATACATCGCAGCCGACAGGATCCCCGGAAGGACGCCGGCGACGAATAGCGCGCTGATCGAGGCATCTGTGAAGATCCCGTAGAGGATCATCAAAATGGAAGGCGGTATCAGCGAACCCAGCGTGCCCGCCGCCGCGACGCAGCCGCAGGCCAATCCGGGCTGATAGCGCGCCTTCAACATCTCCGGTACGGCAATCCGGGAAAAGGCCGCCGCAGTCGCCACACTGGAGCCTGAAGCGGATGCGAAAAGCGCCGAGGCAATAACCGTCGAGGAAGCGAGGCCGCCAGGCACGCGTCCGAAGAACATGCGCATGGCGGAGAACAGGCCCGATGTCAGCCGCGCTTGGCTCGCCACATACCCCATGAGCAAAAAGGTCGGAATGGCGGACAGGTTCCAGTCGGTGATAAAATTGAACGGAACGATGGTCAGGATGCTCCATGCCGCCTTGAAACTGGTAAGAGCGCAGATGCCAACAAACGAGACCAGCGCGAGCGCGACGCCGATCGGCGTGCGAATGGCGATCAGAAACAGCGCGACGGCAATGCCGATAAGACCGATTTCAATGCGATCAGTCATACCAGACCATCCTCGATATCTTCGGTCGCCAGTTCCTGTTCATCGACAAGAACCGGACGTTCCAGAAGCGTTTCTGAAATTAGACGAACAATGACGATCAACGTCACAAGCGCGAAGCTGAGCGGCAAAGCGAACCGCGAGGGCCAGATAGCTACCTGATAGTAGCCCTGCACCATCTCGCCTTTCGCATAGGCGTTCAGCGCATGCCCCCCGCTGGCAAAGGTCATCAGTCCAAAAAAGGCGATACAGGCGACTTCCACCAAGGCGTGCATCACCCGCTGAGCCCAGGCCGGCGCGATGTTGTAAAAAATATCGACGACGATGTTCTGGTTCTTCAGCTCGACAAAAGGCAGGGGAAGAAACACGACCGCAACCATATAATAAAACGCGACAACTTCCGTCGTCGCCGGCGCCGGCATCGAGAGCAGCTGCCGGCCAATCACATCCGCCACGACATGCAGCATCATGAGGCCAAGCACCGCCGCCGAAGCATATTCGAGCAGGCGCGCCACCTTCTTGATGAAAAAGATCACGAACACCTCCCTATGATCGGGGAAAGATGCCGGATCGTTTCGGCGCGACGCGCCCGATGGAACAACAGACCGGTCACACGCCCCCCGCATATTCGATTGCCATACCTTACGGACATTGCCGTACACAGCAACGCCCGCGCGGACGCCGCCCGAATGACAAAACAATAACATACGTTCGTTTTTAAATAAAGCATGATTTTTGCGACTCCAACAGCCGTTCTACCGGCGAACAACGCCGGCAAACGACAGCTTGAAACCCTTGTATTCCGGGTAGATCAGACGGTGTCACGGCGTGAGAATCACGCCACGAAGTGAAGCGGGAACGCGCGTTGAAGAACAGCCTATTGGTGCTTCAACAGCAACATGTTTCCGATAAGCTTTTCATAGGTATCGACGATCAGCTCGACGCGCAACGCGCCACTGGGACGATACCATTCCGAGATGCTAGTGAGCATGTTAAGGATCGCCACGACCGTCACCGGCCGGCATGCAACAGTGAAATCGCCAGAGGCGCATCCCTTTTCGACAATGTCGCCCAGGATGATCTCGAAACGCTTGCGTAGCGATCTCACCTCGTTATAGCCGGCTTTCGGCAGGCTCTTTAATTCGTTATGCGAGACATAGGCTTCCTTGCGCCGCTCGCAATGCCAGACAACCATCGTACGAACATAGATGCGAAGCCGCTCGACCGGATTGCTTGTGCCTTCAATCGCCTCCTCGATGGTCGCGAGGAGATCGCTCATGATTTCGCAGATCACCTTGTAGAGAAATTCGTCCTTGCTCGAAAAGTAGTTGTAGAGCGATCCCACCTGGATACCGGATTCCTTGGCCAGCTTGCGCAGATTCATGCGCTCGAACCCGGTCTTGCATATTAGGTCGATGCCCTTGGTCCGAACCCTCGGCCAGGTCTTTTCGCGGCTGGATCCAACTGTCCTCATTGGACGCTCCCGTGGTTTCGACGCGCGGACACGCCGTTGCATGTTACCGACTGGGCGGGTTCAACCGACCCGCACAAGTCCCGGTTTTGCCATCAGCGCCTCGTCAACCGTGATGGCATGACCGCAGGTCTAAACCGAGTGATCGAGTTTCGACAACTGCCGTGAACACTGCAAGCCCGATTACACGTGCAATCCACCATCGACGATCAGGGTCTGGCCCGTGATATAGCTCGCCCGGTCCGAAGCAAGAAATGCGACCGCCTCGGCGATCTCCGACGCCTCCCCGAAACGGCGGAGCGGAACGCGTTTACGCTGCGTTTCCCAGACTGCGGGATCGTGGATCTCGGTCTGCATCTTCGATCCCAGTCCCGCATTGATAATGCCCGGAGCAACGCAATTGGCGCGTATTCCGTAACGCCCCTCTTCCTTCGCGACAGCCCGCGTCATCATCTCCACGGCGGCCTTGGGCACTGCGGAGAGCGCATCGCCCGACATGTAAAGATGCGTGGCGAACGTACCGATCGACACGATGCTAGCCCTGCCGCTGGCGCGCAATGCCGGCAAGGCTGCACTGACGAGATGAATGAAGCCGAGCGACTCAACCTTGATCACCTGATCCCACTGTTCTGCCTGGGTGTCGAAGATGAATGGCTGATCGATATTCACGCCGGACGCGTAAATCAGCGTAGATAGCCGTGAGAACGTCCCGTTCGCCTCGGCCATGCATCGCTGGATGGACGCCTCGTCGCACAGGTCCATCTGGCCGAGATGCACCTCCGCTGTTTCGCCCAGCTTTTCACGCAGAGATTCCACCGCCGTCCTTGAAGAGCGATAGGTTATAAATAGCCGATAACCGTCGTCCGCGAGCCTTTCGCAAATCGCTGAGCCGAGCGCGCCAGAACCGCCCACGACCAGAGCTGTCGGTTTCTCCGCGTCTTCCGCCAAGTCACTATTGCTCATCGAGATTCTCCCTGGCTCTTAATCATGTGAACACCTCGATTTACTCCGCTTTCCGGCATTGACGGGACGATTTGAGGCATGTCGTCACGTTTGGCGGAGATTTTTGAACTGTTGGTATTGGCATTCCCTCCCCTTTGGCGTCCGGAACCTTGTCAGACAAACCCAGTCCCAGAGACCGCATGAACGACAGCCGGTCCTGAATGACGAACTCGGCCTGATCGTCGGAGAGGTTGTAAAGCGCCTGCAGCACCAGGATCTTGAACATCAGCACCGACGGGAAAGCAGGACGTCCGCCCTTCGATCCATCCGATCGCTTCAATGCCTTCGCCAGCGGCTTTTCAAACACGGGCCAGGGAATGATCCCGTTCAGCTTTTCCAGAGGATCACCCACGGCACTCAGCCGCTCGTAACGTTCGTCCAAATCAAAGAACCCCGGCTGTCCCCGCATCATCCGCTCCCGGCAAATCACACAAGCCGGATTGAATCACGATTTGCCGAAAAGCGGGAGGTATTTCGAGGTCTCCATGTGCACTGAAAATGCATTTCGACATCCAACAAATAACGAGCGAAATCGCTGGTGTACTTCACTTCGCTGCGGATCGGCTATCTCACCCGTAACGAAGTACAGAAAACACCCTTGGGACTGTATAGTGCCTTCTAATCCGGGATCAAAGCCCCATGGTCTTTGCGATGACGGTCCTCTGTATTTCATTGGAGCCGCCGCCGATCGGGCCGATGCGGCAGTCGCGATAATGCATCTGCATTGCATGATCCATCATATATCCAGCTCCGCCCATGATCTGCATACCGTGGTCGGCGATCCTGACATTGTTCTCTGTCGCGATGACCTTGGCCATTGCAGTCTCCTGGACTGGCCTGAGCCCATCATCCATCATCTGGGCGACTTTATAGGTGATCAGACGGGCCTGTTCGGCCATGATCTGCATGTCCGCCATCTTGTGCGCGATTGCCTGAAATTTAGTGATCGGCTGGCCAAACTGTTTGCGTTCTAGAGCGTAACCCTTCACATAGTCGATGATCCTTTGGCAATTTCCGCAATGGGTGGCTGCGATAATAAGCCGTTCAAGGTTCAGACCAAGCATCAGATTGTGCCATCCCTTGTTTTCCTCGCCCAGCATATGCCGCGCGGGAACCACGACATCCTGGAAAAACACCTCGTTCGTATGTACCGATCGCCGCCCCAGCTGGCGCAACGGGCGGATCGTGAGGCCTTCCTGTTTAGTATCGACGATGAACTGGGTCATCCCGCGATGCCCGGCGGAGGGGTCGGTTTTGGTCGCGACGACGAGATAATCGGCTACATGGGCACCGGTGGTGTAGACCTTACTGCCGTTGATTACCCATTCATTGCCACGCCGTTCGGCACGAGTCTGGATCGCCGCGGCATCCGATCCTGCACCCGGCTCGGTCAGCGAAAAGGCCGTCTTGATCTCGCCCGAGATGATCCGCGGGATGAACTCTACCTTCTGCTCGTCGTTGCCGTAAAGCTTGATATGGCCGCCCCCCAGCGTCACCGTGGTCAGGTAGGCGGAGCTTATGCCGCTCCAGTGATAGGCGATGGTTTCGATGAAGATCGCCAGATCGGCGTAGCTGGCGTTCATTCCGCCGTATTTCTCCTCAAACGGCAACGCCATCCATCCTTCGGCGGCGAGCGTTCGATATGCCTCGTGGGGAAACTCACCCGCTTCGTCGAGTTGCTGGACCTTTTCGTCCGGCAGAACGCGCTGCAATAGCCCCAGCACGCTTTCGCGCATCATCTTCTGCTCGTCGGTAAGTCCGTAATCAGGCATTCCATGCATCTTGTATATTCCCTATTTGGAGAGGACTGATTCCCCGTCTAATCCCTCTAGCGGCGCAAGCGATTGCAGACATCAACCTGCCCCGACGTCCCTCATGCGGATCAATGTGATGAACCGTCCAGTCTGCACCAAATGACCCTTTTGGTTGATCAGGTTCATCTGGCGGACGAGAATGCCGCGGCCGACTTTAGATGTCGGCCGCATCTCTGCGACGGTCATTTCCAGATGCACCGTGTCGCCCGGATAAATCGGGGCGGTGAATTTCCACTGCATCTCCAGAAAGGCGATGGTGGAACCGTCAAACAAACCGGTGCGATTGCTCAGCCCAGTCGCGATCACAAGCCCCAAAGGGCCATGCGCAATCCGTCCACCGAACTCGGTTTCCAAGGCAAACACCTCGTCCGTGTGCAGCGCGTTGTAGTCGCCCGAAATCCCCGAGAAGGCCACGATATCGGCTTCTGTGATGGTCCGGCGGGGGGTGATGAACTTATCACCGACCTCGAGATCTTCATAATACTTAGGCATGGGTTCTGCCCTGAGCTTGTTCGTTTGCGGCGACATATGGGATAATAACCGCGTCGACGGCAATCGCGCCGTCGCCTCGCGCGAAGATCGGGTTCACGTCAAGCTCAGCTACCAAATCTTCAGCATCGGCTACAAATTCTGATATCCGCGCGATCTGGTTCGCCAATACGTCCAGATCGACCGCAGGCGTCCCACGATAGCCCCGCAACAACGCTGCGCCCTTCAATTCCGTCAGTTTGGCCACAACCTGATCCGGAGCCACCGGCGCCAACGCAAACGCCAAGTCCTTCATCAATTCGACAAATACCCCGCCAAGTCCGAACATGAGAACCTGACCCAAGGCCGGCTCGTACTTCGCGCCGACAATGATCTCGACTCCCGGCGGTACCATTGCCTGCACGACCGCACCCTGCACCCTCGCATCCGGAAATGCTTCGCGCGTGCGTGCCATGACCGAATCGAACGCTTCAGCAACTGCTTCAGGGTTTTCGAGACCCAAGATCACCAAGCCGGCATCGGTCTTGTGCAGGATGTCCGTAGACTCGACCTTGAGGACGACAGGAAAGCCGATTGCCTCTGCTGCCTGTACGGCCTCGAACCGGCTCGCTGCGAACCGGTCTTGGGTGGTCTCGACCCCATAGGCCCGCAGAACAGATTTCGACTCGCGTTCACTGAGCGCTCTGCCGTCGCGGACTGCATCCTCCAACATTGGACGGACCACATCGAAGGCCTCGGGGGGCGACAGCCGCGCCATCGACCTTTCGAGACTCTTGACCCGCAGCGCCTCCCGCCATTTCCAGGCACGGATAGCTTCCATCGCGCGCGTCATCGACCGGAACAACACTACGTTCTCGTCATTTTCGTATATGCGCGCCGCCGGGCAATCCAGCGCCTCGTTCATCCAAGCCACAACTATGGGGATCGAGCTACCGCGCGCAGCCTCGCAGATCAGGTGGGCGCGCTGCTCGGCCACAATCTTCTGCGCATAAGGCACCGCGATCAGCAGCACAGCAAATCCCGGCTCATTGCACAGTGCTGCGATGCAGTCGCGAAACAGCGTCGGGTCGCCCTGCGCCGCTGCAGTGATATCCAGAGGGTTACCGACCATGCCGAAGCTGGGGACAAGAGCGCGCAGAGCGCTCTGGCATTGTTCCGACAGTTGCGGAAGATCCACCCCTGCATAATCCGCCTTATCCACCGCCATCACCGCCAGACCACCCGAGGTCGTCATCACCCCGAGCCCCCCCATACCGGGCGGGGGTGCCTTGCGCAGGAACTGAGCGATTTCCGTCATCCCTTCGACGCTGTCCACGTGGATCAGGCCGGTTTCCTCGAACAAGGCCAGATAGGCCTCGATCGATCCGACCACCGCACCGGTATGTGAGCGGATCGCAGCATGGCTTTGATCAGACTGGCCGGTCTTGCAGATCACTATTGGCTTGTTTTTTTCCAGTGCCCGCCGGCCCAACTCGCGCAGGCGCGCCCCGGATTCCAGCCCTTCGAGAAAAGTAACGATCACTGACGTTCCGGGATCATCGAGCATGTAGTTCATCAGATCGCAGGCATCGACATCGCAGGAATTGCCTACCGCAAAAAAATGACTGAACCCTATTCCCCGGTCCATTGCCTGAAGAATGCCGTAACCGATACCGCCGCTCTGGGACACCAGCCCGACCGGACCATGCACCATCTCGCCGGGCGCAAGTCCGCCAATGAAATGCATAAGCGCGCCTGTGCCGAAATTCAGCAGACCTGCGCAATTAGGGCCGGCAATGCGAAGTCCCGTGCTCCGGGAAATCTCGGCCAAGCGTGCTTGCGCGAGCGCACCCTCCTCGCCGGGCATCTCAGCAAAGCCCGAGGCGTAAATGATTACCCCTCCTACTCCTAGGTCAGCACAACTTTCCACCATCGACACGACCGCATCGCTGGCCACACAAAGTACCACGCAGTCCGGTACCTGTGGAATCGCATCTAGTGACGGATAGCAGGGCACCGCGTCGATCTGCTGGTACTTGGGATTTACCGCACAGACCCTGCCGCCGAAACTAGCGAGGTTATCCAACGTGCGCTTTCCGAAAGAGCCCGGTTTCGGCGAAGCGCCGACAACGGCAATGCTGTCAGGTTGCACCAGGCGGCGCAACTGTTCTTGGGTGTGAAGCGGGCGATCAGTCATTTGCACGGTCACCTTCCGCTTCGACAAAGCCGAAAAATGATCCGTCCTCATACGCCATCCTCCCTACCGCGACCGGCATCGTGACCCGCAGCCGCTCTGGCGAGATCAGCAGACGGGCCGCCATGCGCAACCCCTCGGGAGTGTCCACAATTCCAACCGCATACGGCGCTTCATGCGTGAAGATGCTCGGAGCCGCGTGGACGATCGTATAGGAATAGATGTGGCCTCGGCCCGAGATTTCTCTCCATTCCACCTTGGCGCCTAGACAAGCCGGGCATATGGGCTTGGGTGGAAAGGTTGTCTTCTGGCAGGCGGCGCAGCAGGTGGTCAGAAACCGCCCTTCCGTAAGACCATCCCAGAAGGTTTGGGTGAAACCTGAAATCCGGGGCGGATAGGGACGGTTGCCTGTCATAGGGATTACATGTTCGATCATGCCGCCTCCAGTATATGTATAAGCGCCGCGTTGTAATTTCCCAACTCGCAGCACATTAAGCCAATTCGCGCCATGTCAACTTGCCTGTGGCCCGCCTGCGACGTCAGCTGCTGATATAGTTCCAAGGCGTTGTAGAGCGGCGTCAGCCGCGCCGGATGGCCACGCGACTGGCAGCCCCCAGATGTGTTGATGGGAATCCGCCCACCGAGTGTAGTCTGCCCCGCCTCGGTCTGCTCGGCGCCCTTGCCCTTCTCTAGCAGACCAAGCGCTTCAGCCACGAGAATCTCGACGATCGTGCAAGGAGCATAAAGCTCGGCGAGATCGATCTGATCGGGCGTCAAACCGGCATCGTCATAGGCTGCGCGTCCAGCCCGCTGTGCCGCGTTCAGGGCGATCATGTCAGCAGGCGCATCGGCAATCTGATGCACCCCCTCGTGATAGGCCCCCCGCCCTCGCAACACTACAAAGGGCCGACCGCTCTGCTCGGCCACGCGGCGCGAGGCAAGCACCAGACAGATGGCCCCATCCGAGCGAGGCGGTACATCCAGCAGCGATAATGGGTGCACGATGGGCTTGGCGGCCAGGACATCATCGATAGTCATCGGTTTTCTGAACTGTGCCAGCGGGTTCAATTCAGCGTGTTTGCGGTTCTTCAGCGCAACGCTTGAAATCTGTTCCCGGGTTGCGCCGGTCTCGTGCATGTAACGCACGGCGTCCATCGCATACCAGGAGATCGGCGTGAATCCAGCGGCGGATTGAAAATCCACATCGCCGACCGCGCGCATCGTATAGTTCATATGTTCGGTGGCAGGCACCGCCGTTTCCAGATTGACGCCAAGCGCCAACGCCAGCTCGGTCCGGCCGAGCCGAATTTCATCGGCGGCTCGGTCGAAAACCAACCCGCCGGTCATGCCGTTGCCCAGGATCTCCATCACACCGCCGTCGCATTTCATGTCTAGATAGCCTGCCATGAAGGTCGCGAAGTATTTCTGACGCGTGTAGATGTGCGGCTCAGCGAAAATCATCGCACCCACCTGCATCTTGTCGACATTTGCATCCGCGATCGCCTGACTCACCACCTGCGCGAGCAGTTCATGTTCCAGAACCTGTTGTGCGGCCCCCGGGCGGGATTGGATTTTCCCGACCGGAGTCGCCGACGCAGCTAAGAGAGTGACTTCATTCACCGGTTGCATTCTACTATTGTCCCGGCTGAACTTTGGAGTAGATCTCGCGCGACAATACCTCTTCGTATTTCTCCGGGTCATCGCCGAACTCGGCGCTTAGGCCTTCCCATTTGGCTTTGTTTTCCAGAAGCGTCGCGATGATCTCGCGAGCATTCTTAACCCCTCGACCCTCGGCAATACTGGCGACTGCATCACCCTCGGCCGCCTTATAGGCTTTCAATTTCGCCAGCAGGCTGTCATCAGGAGCAAGGAATTTAATTCCCTTGTCCCGCGCATCCTGCAAGGTCTCGAGATCTTCGGGTAAATAACCGCGGAAGATCTCGCCCGAGATAGCAATTGGCGCATTTGCGATAAGCGCCGCCCTTTGGTCTTCCGGCAATCCATCCCAAGTCGATTTAGAATAGACCACGTAGCCACCGCCGTGGAATGTGCCCATTGGCAGATCAACGATGGTGTCGACCAGCTCGATAAGAGAAAGCTGTTTTAGCCACGCAATCGAGCCGAGCACGCAGTCCGCCTGGTTTCGCTCCAAAGCCTGATAGACCTCCGATGATGGCAGATTCACCGGTACAGCCCCTAGCGCGTTAGCCCATCTGCCCCAAGCGCCGACCGCGCGGATCTTTTTTCCCTGAATGTCGGCGCTGCTTTGCAGATCGCCCTTGCACATCAGGTAATAGGGCATAGTCGCGTAGGGTGCTACATAGGCAATGCCATTCTGATCCCATTCAGCTTTGCAATCGGGACAATCCAGAAGAACAGTCTCGGCCACCGCTGCCGCCATTACTGCGGGATTCTCGCCGACCAACGCCATCTCCGATAGCATCGAATCGCGCGGAAGGTTACTAGGTGAATAAATCGAGACGACGAATCCACCATCGGCGATCCCGTCGCGCAGGCCGGGCAACATCGCCGAGGCCCCGAGGAGAGCGCCCCCGGCTACTAGATCAAAGGTCAACTTACCGTTCGTATCTCTAGTAACCGCCTCGAAGTACGGACCATAGCCGTATTTGTTTGCCGCGTTTGAGGGTGGCTGATAATTCGCATAAACAAGCATACGCGCCTCTTCTGACCGCCCGCTCGATGCAGCGAAAAGTAAAATTCCGACGCCGATACATGTAGCTCTGAAGATTGGTCTGATCATTTCTTTTCCTCCATGTTAAGATGATATATTGAAGAGAACGCTGTTCCCAAGACCTAGCCAGAACTAGCCGACCATTAAGTTGGGGACATATAGAGAAATCTGCGGAAACAGTATCAGCAGTAGAAGCGTCAACATTTCGATGACAACGAACCAGCTGACCCCTCGAAAGATTGTCCCCAGCGCTATACTTTTGCCCACCACGCCCTTGATCACGAAAACGTTCATACCGATAGGGGGTGTGATCAGACCTATTTCAATCAACTTGATCATGATTACTGCGAACCAAATGAGGTTTATATTCGCCGCCTCGACAAGCGGAAGCGCGACGGGGAGCGTGATTAGAAGAACACCCATGGGATCCAAAAACATTCCTAAAACGAGCGTGAAAGCCGCAATAACGAACAGCACCATCGTCGAACCCAACCCCATATCGGTGATCTCGGCGCCGATAAATTGCGGAATGCCGCTGACCACCACAAAGCGCGTCAGCAAACTCGCCCCGATAGCAATCAGGAGGATCGAGGCCGTCGAGATGACCGTTTCGCGAGCGGCGTCCAAGAACGCCCGCCTCCTGTAACCGCTGCGCAGACGCACGAAAGCCACCACCGCCATCAATGCCGCACCAATACCAGCGGCTTCGCTCTCAGTGGCAATCCCGGCATAGATCCCCGTAATTACACCACCAGCGACCAGCAGCACCGGCCAAACCTCCCTCAACGCGGTAAACCGCTCCGGCCAAGATGACGCATGCACTGACGGAGCAAGTTCGTCATTCAAATAACAGCGGAGAACGATCATTACTGTATACATGAAAGCAGTCAGCAAACCGGGAAGAATTCCAGCCATCAGGCATATCCCGATCGATTGCTCTGTAAACACAGCATAGAGAATCATCAGAATACTGGGCGGAATCAAGGACCCTATCGTACCGGCGGCCGCCACAGTACCCGCGGCTAAACCTGCATCGTAACGCGCGTGGAGCATCTCGGGAATGGCGATGCGCCCCATCGCGGATGCCGTGGCCAAGCTGGAGCCGCTGACCGCTGCGAACATCGCGCACGCTATAGTGGATGCAACTGCCAGTCCACCCGGCAACTGGCCAAGCCATGCCTTTGCCGCCCGAAAAAGCCCCGATGTCAATCCCCCATGGTAGGCAATCGCTCCCATCAGTAGGAACATCGGTATTGCGGCCAGCGACCAATTCGCTGCAAAATCATAGGGTAACGACCTGAGCGCGCCGTAAGCCGCATCAAAGCCGCGGAGGGACGCAAGCCCCCCAAAGGAGACAAGAGAAAGTGCCAAGCCAACATGCATCCGGAAAAACAACAAGACCACAAGCAACGCTAACCCGATAAATCCTATAGTCACACCTGTCATGGGTTCGTTGCCTCCTTGCCTATCCGGTTAACTCCCACACCCACCAGATCTAGTGTTTGGCATGGATATCCTGGCCCGTGACGACCTGCAGTTCCCGCAGTTCCAACGCATTTTCCCGGACGGCGCGGCCTGTGCTGCCTATCTCGAAAAGGCCCGATGGAAGGGAGGTTTCGCTTGTCCAAGGTGCGGCGTCGTTGGCGAGCCGTTCCGTTTCGAAGCCCGCCCAGGCGTTCTGCGGCTGCCGCGCCTGTCGCAAAGACGTAAGCCTGATGGCCGGGACCGTCATGGAGCGCGGCCACACGCCGGTGTCGACTTGGTACTGGGCGGCCTATTTGATAGCCAGCCAGACGCCCGGAATGTCGTCGGCCGTCCAATTTCAGCGGCAACTCGGCCTGTCGCGCTACGAGACGGCCTTCGGCATCCTTCACAAACTCCGCGCCGGGATGGTGCGCCCCGAACGCGACAAGATCGGCGGGAAGCCGCAAGAACATGTCGAAGTGGATGAAACGTGGGTCGGTGGACGGACCCCCGAGGCGTCCATCACAAGGTTCTCGTCTCCTGCGCCGTGGAGGTGCGGCGCCGCAAGCCGGGAACCAAACTCGACAATCGGAAAGACGGTCGCTACGCGGGGCGTGTTCGTCTCGCTGTCGTCCCTGACCGTAGCGCCAATTCGCTCTGCGGATTCGTCGAGAACGCCGTTGCTCCCGGATCACTTGATCGTCACCGACGACTGGAGCGGCTATGCCGGCCTCCGCAAGCGCGGATTCGACCACCACGCGATCGCCGAATGCGGAGACCCAGAGATCGCAGAGGAATTCCTGCCGATCATCCACTTGGTCTTCGCCAATCTGAAGACTTGGATCAATGGCATCCATCACGGAGACAGCGTCAAGCATCTACAAGCCTACCTCAACGAGTTCATGTTTCGATTCAATCGGCGCTTCTATCCCTTCAACGCATTCCGCTCGCTGCTCGGAATCGCCGGCGAGGCAGCCGCGCCGACCTTTGACGGGCTTTTCTCCGGAGAATGGGTGCACCCCACATTTAGTGGGTGTGGGTAACAACCGGATAGGCAAGATTGCCTCGTTTATGTCGCTGCGGATTTGGGGCGAGACTCTTGCGCTCATGCAGTACAAACCCGACGCCAAACACCGATAAGCCGCAAGACGAGCGCCACAAGGAACAGTCCCAAGCCCACAAGCACCAACCAGCGTGTAGGCCAGACCAGCAGATCGAAAAACGGGCCACTTGCAGCCGCGCCAACACGGGATTGAGCAATCGCCTCCTGTAACGTCGCGACGACAAGCAGTGAGAGAATACCGACTGATAAAATGCCGGACATCAACTCCGCCACGGCAGCTAGCCGAGGCCCGGCCATTTCTGTCAGGAGCTCGACTTTCGTATGGTCGTTCATCAGCTCGACGCTCGCCATCGGCAAAAAAATTACTGCAACCAAGTAGTAGTGGGCGACGATTTCTATCGTCATCGGAAGCGGTTGATTTAAAACATATCGCCCAATTACCTCGGCGCAGACGTGCACCACCATTAGCAGAAGCGCCATGCGAGCAATAATCTCGCCGCCAGCCGAAAACTTGTTCACAACGGTATCCAGAGCCAAGTGACATCCTCCCCTCCCTCTGCCTGCTGGGCACTCCCTTCGCCGCCTTCGGCGAGGCCACGCATGCACTACTCGGCTTTTGTTTATACGTGCGTTTGTTTTTAAAAGCAAGTGTGTGACTTGGCACTTAATGAGGTTCTTCCTCACTTTGTGTGATTCATCGGCTGTTAGCGATGATGTCGCTATGGGCGGGCATGCAAAAGAAATCGACATGGTCGCCCGGCCCAGGGGTTAAGATTCTGGGTGCCACGCTCACTGTTGACGACGGGTGGGTTGTTTCCGCTGCTGGATCCGCGATCGGCATCTGCCCCGATTGTGGACGGCGAAGCCGAAGTCGGCATGGTTGGGCCCGCCGCAGCCTCCAGGATCTGCCGGTCCAGGGCAAGCCGGTGACAGTGAAGCTGCTGCTGAGCCGCTGGCGATGTGCACAGCGGGAATGCCCACGACGAACGTTCACAGACCGACTGCCGACGGTAGCTGATCCATACGCGCGTCGGACGAGAAGGGTCGGAGAGATTGTCGGCCTGTTCGGCCATAGCGCCGGCGGCCGCCCTGGTGAGCGGTTAATGCAGCGGCTCGGCATGCCCGTCAATGATGACACCATCCTGAGGCAGTTGAAGCGGGATGCCGAGGTTGCTCATCGCAATTCCGAGTTACGGGTGGTCGGTATCGATGATTGGAGTTGGCGGAGGGCGACGAACTACGGAACCATCATGGTCGACCTCGAGCGCCGCTCGGTTGTCGACATACTGGATGACCGTAGCGTCGAGAGTGCGGCCAAGTGGCTGCGTGACCGTCCTTCCATCGAAATTGTTAGTCGGGACCGCTGCGGCCTGTATGCGCAGGCGGCTCGTGAAGGCGCACCGCAGGCCCAACAGGTCGCCGATCGGTTTCATCTGGTCCAGAACCTTCGCTCGGCCATCGAAGAACAGATGAGCCTTTCGGGGCGCGCCACCGGCAGGGCTATTCTGCCAGAGGACGCAATTGTTGACGCTGCCACACATCGCCGTCGCGCCCGTCTTGCGCATCGGCAATCCCGCCAGGAAATATTCGACATGCTCCACGCTTTGCGCCAGCAAGGGCTGTCAATCGGCGCGGAAATTTGACCCCATATCGGCGTCCAATGTTGACCCCCATGTTGACGATCAGCACCTGGTTCGCCCGGCGCTGGCCGGGGTTGCAGAGGGCGAACCAGGTGCGGGTGGTAGGGCTCTTCGGCTTTAGCTTTGAGAGCGGTTTTTGAAGCGCCAGGACTCGTTGCCGGTTTCGACGATCTCGCAGTGATGGGTGAGCCTGTCGAGCAGTGCGGTCGTCATCTTGGCGTCACCAATGATTTCATGATGCCTGTTTCCTCGATCGTATATTGCGTTGGGCGCGAGCGCGCAGAGTGTCTATCAGCTCGTCCGTCAGTTCTATCTGCCATGGTTGTCCTTTCACCAACTGCCGGCCTTCGACCAGGCCGCGAGCCAGGTATTTGAAGATGGTCTGCGGCGTAACGCCGAGAGCAACAGCAGCTCCGTGGATGGAATAGGTTCCGTCCGGCCATCGGATGGGATTGGCGCTCGTGCCGTTGATTTTGACTGTAGGAATACCCCAACGTCTCCGCAACAACCAGACATTATCACCCTTGAAGGCGCAGTTCTGTGCCGCAAAGAAGCCTTCCGCGTTCAGCGTCGACGCGATTTCCTTGTCCATCTTCCCAGCGGCGTTCAGCTCCGTCACGCGCTTCCGCAGCCTGTCGATATCGATGTAGTCGCCATAGGTGTGAACGCGCCTCTGGAGAGAGTGTTCGCTTGTCGCTCCCGTTTGCCACAGGATCTTGAACCAGACCCGTCCCCGCAGGCGTTTCTGGTCGAGGACGACTTCATAGATAATGAGGCGCAGGATGCTTTTGCGCTCGGCCGCCATGGTCGACGGGGCGCGCCAGATGCCGGGCAGGTCTTTTCCGAGCGCCAGCAAACCGTCGCGGTCTGCCTCACTCAGGACCAGGGGCTCGTCAGACCGCCACCGTTCATAATCCTGCTCGATCGCCTCGGCGGCGCGCAGCTTCTCTTCCCAGCCGCGCTCCAGCGAACGCGCCACCAAGCGGTTTTCGGGCTCGACCGCATCGTATTGGCGCCGTGCCCTTTCCGCCTCATAGCGCGCCCGTTCGCGCCGCAGGGCCCATTGACGCTCGAGTTGACGCGCTTCCTCTTCGATCTGGCCCAGTGCGGCGACGGCGATGGCGATCCTGTCCGGCATCAGGGCGTCAAGCAGAATGCTTTCGACGCGTGCATCGACCGGTAGCGCGCGCACTTCCTGGCATAACGCCCCCCCGTCGTGGCCGCGGTCGGCGCGGCATGTGTAGACGGGATAGTTCCCTGCGGGACCGCTATAGCGCAGACTCATCCGACGACCACACCGCCCACAGACCGCGATGCCCTGCAGCAGTGCGGCACCCTTGCGCGGCGTGCCTGAATGGCCGGCTTCGTAGCGGTTGATATTGTTCGCCAATCGCCTCTGGTTCTCCATGAACTCCTCCCAGTTAATGTAACCAGGATGAGCGGCTTCAAGACAGACCTCCCAGTCCGCGATGGGGACCTTGGTTGTCCGCGGGCGGTAAACACCCTGGCGAACGCGCCCGCCATTCAGCCGCCGCCGACCATACACATACGCCCCAGCATAGCCGGGATTATGGAGAATGCTGAGCACCCGCGGATTGCTTGCCTCACGCCAGACCACTTCGTGCGGCGCCGGACCAAGCAAGGGACGCATCGGCAGCGGCAAATTCTCCTTTCGCAGATAGCGCATCACCGCCCGCGCGCTTCCAAGCTCGCGGAACTTGTTGAAGACTAGGCCGAGCCTCGCCTGCACCTGCTCATCGGGATTGAGAATGATCTGGCCCGAACGGTCATGAGCCAATCCGGCGGGAAGAGGAAGGCGCAGCTCGCCGCGCGCCGCTTTCTGGCGCTCGCCCTGATAGAGGCGCTGCTTGATCTGATGCAACTCCGCTTCGCTCATGATGCCGGACAAGCCCAGCAACAGGCGGTCGTGGTAAGCGCAGGGATCGTAGAGCCGTTCCCCGTCAGCGATGATGACGCCGAACAATGAGCACAGATCGAGGAGCTGATGCCAATCGCGGTTGTTGCGAGCAAGCCGGGAGGCGTCGAGGCTGATGACCAGTCCGGCGTTTCCCAGCCCTATCTCGGCGATCAGCTTCTTGAAGCCCTCTCGCTCGACGAGACCGGTCCCGGATTTGCCGAGATCTTCATCAATGACGTGCACGCGTTCATGCGGCCAGCCAAGAGCGACGGCCCGATCGACGAGACGATACTGCAGCTCCGTGCTTTCTTGATGATGCCGCACTTGGTTCACGGAAGACTGGCGGACATAGATGTAGGCGAGCTTGCCGCGATGCTCGGCCGTGACGCGTTCGTCGGGACTATTCGAAGCTCTCAACATGCCGATCCACCTTTGTCGGCGCGCGGGTCGACCACCGCATCCGCATCAACAGTGGCGCAAGACCCTGAGCGATCTGTTTCCGCGTCTCCGCCGGCAGATCGAGCCACGGACGCGGGCGTGGCGTGCTCGGGTTCAGAAGCTTTGTGAGAGACTGGGACGCTACGCGGTACGGATTCGATTGCACGTTCATCGCGAATCACCTCCTTGGAACGGGAGGCAACCTTGCTGTTCAAATGGTGCATCAATGTGAGCAGCGTTCGAACGCTGACGCGAGGCGCCGACTTCGATGCATTCCGATCTTCCGGTGTTTCGGCCGCAAGATCGGTCGCTGAGCGGCGAATTGAACGGCAGCGTCCGTCAGGTAATCGAACGACAACGAACGCCGGACCGCGCCCGGACCGGCCTGAAACGAGCTCGAGACGCTGACCCGCAAGGCCGTGGCGCGGGTCGACGACCGTCAAATGAGACACCATCCTGTCGAGAATGGCGGCAGCCTGTGATGTTTGGTTCGCCGAACACGGTTGGCCATTCGCCGAATGCGAGGTTGGTGGTGACGATGATCGAGGTGCGCTCGTAGAGCCTGCTGATCAGATGGAATAGAAGCTGACCTCCGGCCTGGGCGAAGGGCAGATAGCCCAGTTCATCGAGGATGATGAAGTCGAGACGGTTGAGATAGTCCGCCGTTCTTCCCTGCTTTCCGCTGCGCGTCTCCGTCTCCAGGCGGTTGACCAGATCGACGACATTGAAGAAGCGCCCGCGTGTGCCATTGCGGATGAGAGCACGGGCAATCGCGATGGCCAGGTGGCTCTTGCCTGTGCCTGTGCCGCCGACAAGAACGACATTGCGCTGATCGGCGACAAAGGCTCCGGTGGCCAGTTCGCGGACGAGGCCTTCATTGACGGGCGTGTTGGCGAAGTCGAAGTCGTCGATGTCCTTGGCCAGAGGCAGCTTGGCGATGCTGAGCTGGTAACGGATGGAGCGCGCCTGTTTCTCGGCGATCTCGGACTGCAGGAGATCACCAACAATACGCGGCGGCTCATGCTGTCGTTTGATCCCATTACCCATGACCTCGTCATAGGCACTGCGCATGCCGTAGAGCTTCAAGGTGCTCATCAATTCCAGAACCTGTGTGCGTTCCATCAGCTTGCCCTCCTGAGGCTGTCGTATCGTGCACAATCGGCGACCGGCTCATGGGTCAGCCGCAGCGCATCGGGGATTTGCAGGGGCGCGGTCGGGGCCGGATCACGACGTCGCGCGAGGATGTTCAGGATGACGGCAGCCGAGCAAACACCTTGATCAAGCGCTTCCTGACATGCGGCCTCCACGGCGGTGATGCCGTCGTCTGGCACGCAGCCGAGAATGGTGACCATTTGCCGATCACCGTCATCGATGGTCTTCAATCGCTTGCGGACCTTCTCCATCGCCGCCGGCAGCACCCAGTCGCGGAACGGTGCGCCATTGCGAAGAGCGCCGGGTTTACGGGCCAGGACAGGCACATAATGCCAGGGATCATAGACCGTCTCGCCGCGGCCGAAGCTGCGCCGATGTTCGGCGATGACCGTGCCATCCTGCTTGACGACAATCCGGTCGGCATAGGCGTGGACTTCGACCGGGCGGCCGACAGCCGTTGAGAGGACCGAGTATTTGTTATTGTCGAAACGGACCGTGCAGGTCTTGGACACCGAGGCCGGAACGCAGTGAAAGCCGTCGAACGGCCCTACATAGGGGACGAGACTGCCGCGCTCGGCCTCGAACATCTGCCAGATCGTTTGGTCGGCCTGTTCCGGATGGTTGTGCGCCTTGGCGTAGGCCACACATTTGTCGAGCAGCCAGACGTTCAATTCCTCAAGGCTCTTGCCCCTCAGGCGCGGGGTGAAGAAGCGTTCGCGCACCAGGCCGACCTGGTTCTCGACCTGGCCTTTCTCCCAACCAGACGCCGGGGTGCAGGCAACCGGCTGCACGAGGTAATGGCTGCACATCTGCAGGAAACGGCGATTGTATAGCCGCTCCTTGCCAACGAAGACCGTCTCCACCGCCGTCTTCATGTTGTCGTAGATGCCGCGCGTGCAGGTGCCGCGGAAGAAGGCGAAGGCCTTGTCATGGGCGTCGAACACCATCTCCTGGCTCTCGCGCATATAGGCGCGGGCAAACATCATACGGCTGTGGTAGAGCCGGACATGGGCGACCTTGACGGTCGTCGTCACCCCGTTGATCAACACAATCTCGTGGCTCCAGTCGAACTGGAAGGCTTCGCCGGGTGCATAGTAAAGCGGCACATAGGCCTGCGCCGTCGCTGATCCGCGGTTCTTGGCCCAACCCTTGGCGTAACGGCGGATCGCATCGTAGCTGCCGTCGTATCCGAGCGCCCGAAGCTCCTCGTAAATCCGGATCAGCGTCAGCCGTTCACGTGATGGCCGGCCTTCGTTTGCCGCAAGAAAACGCTCGATCTCGACTTTCCAGACACCCGTCTTCGGCAAAGGCTGTCGTTCGCGCTCGTAGAAGAAGTCGGTCTCGTCGGAGCGCAATATCTTGCGGACCGTATTGCGGGAAACATGCAGTTCGCGGGCGATCTTCTTCATCGACCAGCCTCGAACATGGAAGGCTCGCCGGACGCGCGCAATCGTATCCACTCGCTTCAACTCCCTCTCCATCCGCTGTCAAAACACGGATGGTCAGATAAATCCGAGGGGGGGCAAAATTGGACGCCGATCACCCCGCTAATGGGGTCAATTTTGCACGCCGAAACACACAGGCCAAAGCCAAGCGGCCGCCGCTTGCGAGCGGACCCTTTACGGGTTGATCGTGGAAGTCCGCGCCGCACCAGGAATGCCATCTCTCAAAGAGCGAGGTTGGGCTGCATCCGGGATAGAGTTCTGGTCAGGTGCGGTCGGATCGGCCTGGTCGAGGCTGGACAGCCAGGTCGGGAGATGAGAGCCGAACACGGTGCGGGATACGAGGTCTTGTTGTCGGGAAGTGTTTAGAGCGGAAGTCAGGTCCGCTTCACGGCCTTGATCGCGGACGCGCGGGCCGCTTGCTTGATTGTCGTGGCAATCTCGCGGAGGAACGCCGCGCTGACAGATCCGATCGGCTCGGTGGACACGAAATCATAGTCCTTATCCATCTCCACGCGATTGAACTCGTCGAGAATGATCCAGCATGGGGGGTTGAGCCCAATGCGCCGGCACTCGATTTCAGGGACAATCAGCGCAAGCTGGCCGTCGAGCGGCTGCCTGGAGGTAAAAGGAAAGAGAAACACGACATCAGGATTGCCGGGTGTTTTGATGACGATGCAGACAGGGCGAGGCTTCCGGCCGGATTCCTCGCCCTTTTCCGCTTCGCGGTGCCAGAGGTAATGAAACTCGGCGACATCGCCCTGTTCAAGCATCGTTTTTTGCAGGCTCGAGGATGGCGTCTATACCGGACATCAGTTCTTGATGGATGTCATCCGGCGCATCGTGCAGGGAATAGGACTTCGTCGGGCTCGGTTCACCGCGCATCCGGTGGTAGTCCCGGGCAGAGAGAACAAAGAGCTTCTCCTTGCCGTGCTTGGTGAGCACGACCGGTTCGATCATCGCCGCCTCGAGGATTTCGCCCGAAGATCGGTTCATGTCGGAAAAGGTGAACTGCTTCATCGCAAAGGCTCCAGTATTTTACGTAAAATAGGTATTCCATGTAATTTTGTCAATTCGAGTCTTCGTGTCGACAAAAAAGGGGCGGAGCCGGAACTCCGCCCGTTTGGCCTAGCTGAGTGCGGCCAACTGCAGTTCGGCCGCCTTGCGGTCGACGGTCTGACCTGGGTTGTCGATCAGGCGCTGGAAGGGCTTCCACGCCTCGCCGACCACCTCTTCGTAGGCAGTCACGACGCCTTCGGCGGCGCAACGGAGCGCATGCGCCTGCAGGCCCATATCGGCCGCGAATTCGCGCTTGCGTTGGGCTGCCCCATCGAAGCCGACCGGGCCATCGATGTCCTCGTCCCGAGTGTCATTGGATCCCTTGGCCGTGGCATCGCGGGCCTCGGTCACGGCGCGGCTGTAGAATTGTCCGGCCCCGTGGGCGGAGCCGACAAACGAACCGACGATGCGCTGCAGGTGGATCTGCATCGCCCGTTCGCCGAGACCCTCGTTGAGGGCGTCGGCCGTGTCGACGATGATCTTGTGATGAAGTTCGCGAATGCCGTCACCGTCGATCACGGGAAGACCGAAGCTTTCGGAGATGAGGGAGGCCTGAGCGCTATCGGGGCAGGCAAGTCGGACCATTTCGAGCGAAGCGCCCTTGCGAAGCTGGGTGACCTTGGCGGATTGACGGGGAGAACGAGCGGTACTGGTCATGTGATTTTCCTTTCCTTCACGGTATGGCCGAAGGCTCAAGCCGGACTGCCGGCCTTCCCTTCGGGCGCGGTCAGGAAAAACCGGTGGAAAGACGGAGGCTTCAGGGTCCGCGCGGACCGAGACGAGCGAACCTGTCCTGCGGGTCAGCAAAGCTTTCAGCCCTTGCGCCATACCGCGGGACCGGCTTGGCGAGGATGGTCCGCGCGGCCGCACCGCGGCGCGTCAGCGGCCTTGAAGGCTCCGGCCGCCGGTTTACGACCGCAGCCTGTCCCGAAGGGAAGGCCGGCAGACATGGCGCTCCACTGGCGGCGATGTGTGAAGGAAATGACGATCGCCAACCGGACCGCTAACCCGACCAAACCACCGCTGCGTCTGCCGATGCGGTTCGGGAGATCGCTGCGCTAACCCTTGCCTACCGGCCATTGCGGGAAGGGCATGCTTCCGGGTTCATAGTCTGGCGGGATGGCGGCAGGGGCCATGGACGCCGCAAGGTCCTCGCCGGCGACTGCCCAGTCGATGATGGCGACGTTGGCCTGATCGGGAAATGGTGACGATCCGTCAAGATGGGCTTCGAGCGCTTCGGCGATATGCGCACGGGGATTGGTGGTATCGGCCGTCACGAGAATATGGACTGCAACGAGCCATGCGGTCATGGTCTGGGTCTCCTGTTCGGGGTCATGAAGCGGGGAGCGTGGATCGACGTCAGAGCCGCGCGCTTCCAGGCGTCGGCCCCCGCGAACCGGGTGCTGTGCCGCCTGTGATGGATGATGAGCTTCGGATAGGCGCCCTCCATCCGGAAGCTGGCGTGCCAGCCGAAGGCAATGGCGATCAGTTTCCAGGGGACGGACATCAGCGCCCCCATCCGATAAAGCTGGAGGGCCCGTCATAGACATCGTGGCGGGCGGGATCGATGACGAAACCAAATGGGCCGACCGTGTATTCCGCCGAGCGAACCAGAAATCGGCGCTCCTCCGCAGCGTGATCGCGCGTGCCGCCAAGCGTCGCGACGACCTCGACAAAGCCGTCGTGATGATCCGACCTGATAGCGGAGATCACGATCCAGTCGCCGGCATGGCGCGACTGGAAGGCCCGGCGATCCTTTTCGCGGGATTGACCGGGTTCGAGCACGGTTCCCGTGATCGCCTCGAATTCGTCTGGCCAACTGTCCTTGACCGTCTGGTCGGCGCATCGCCGTTCGAAGCTGGTAAACAATTCCGGGAAGGTAATCGCAACGATCGCCCACTCGACGTCTTCTTCGTACCAGCTATTGGCATTGCGAAGCCGCCCATCGACCCTGGCATTGCGATCGGTCGCAAGATGGAACCCGCCATGACCGGCGGTCGAATGGCAGACGATCCCCACTGCAAAGACCGTGGCGCCCTGCGAGGGTCCCCAGGGCGTATACGCCCGGGAGTGGATTTCCCGGCGGCCGAGAGCATTTTTCTCGCGGATGTGCTCGGCTTTCTCGGCCATTTTGGCACGGAAAGCGGGCTCGTCGGCGAGCGCGCCTTGAAACCCGTAGAAGTCTCCCCGTGCGAGCTCGTGCAAGGGCCGGCGCACCAACCATGCCGCGGCAAGGTGGTGGGTTCCATTCCGGCCGGGCAGCATGGCGTAGGCGGTGTCATCGATGCACGCCACAGCGAAACCGTCGGCGCTGGTCCCGAACTCAACCCCGACCATGTCGGTGGGCTGTGAGGCGGAAGGGTGGGATTGGGCGGAATTGGTCATGCCGCCCTCCCCTCGACATGATCGGAGGCCACCTGGTCGGCGGTCACCTCATGCAGCACCGCATCGGGGTAGCCGTGGCGCGACAGCCATTCATCGGCCGCGGCCCTGCTGACCGCGACGTGGACCAGTTCGCCCGCATCGCCGGGCCGGCTGAGCACGAGAACCGAGCCGGCAGAAGGACGCTCGATGACGGTGAAGTCGAGATCGCTGTCGAGCGAGAAGGTCTTGAAGACCTTCAGTACGATCACCGCCTTGGTGCCGTAGTCGCCCTCATGCAGGGTAAAGCTTCCGGGAATGATGGTTTCCCCGACGCGGGCACCCGCCTGTCTCTTGACGAGACGGCCGGTGTTGTTGTGGCGCTCCCAGGCCTGGAGCTTGCGGCGGTGCCGCTCAGGGGGACGGAGTGTGCCGTCGGAATAGCGGATGATCGCGCCGAGCGGTGCAGTGTCGAAGATCAGTTGCGCGGACATGAGTGATGTCCTCCTGTTGGATGAATCGGAAACGAAAGCGCCGCCGGACGATGCCGGCGGCGTGATGTGCGTTCGGAAGGAAGTAGACCGCTATTCGGCGGCTTCGCGGAAACCCTCGGAGACGGCGTCCGAGTCGATGTCGACCTCATCCGGCCCGTCGATGGAGCCGTCGGCATCCCCGGCTTCCTCGTCCTTGGTGAGCTCGTTGCGGGCCTTCCAGTCGGAGAGTTCGTTTGCCTCCGGCGCGAAGAGCGCCGAGGTGTGAACGAAGCGTTCTTCCTTGAAATGCTCGACGAGCGCGGCGCGCGTATCCCGGACTTTGTTGCGCGGCAGGACCGAGGTGTCCGCGCAAACGGCCTCGAGAGCCTGCCGGGACAGGCACACGAGGAAATCCTCGGTCCCCATATTGGGCAGGAAGCTGTCGGCCCCAATCACAACGCCGGCGACCCGCGAGACGATGCCGCTGTTCGACATGTTGCGGCGGCACGACAGCACCTCGATCAGCACCGAGCGGGCCGCGACCCTGAGCGTCTCCGTGTCGACGGCGAGATTGCCAGTGCCATCAACCAAGGTCGCGGCATGGGGCGCGATCAGGCTTCGGAACGAACCCGTATTGCCGGATCCTGTATCGACGCGGACGTTTTGACCGGCAAAGGCAATGACGAGCAGCGCCATCAGCGTGTCGTCCTCGATCGGTGCGCGGTGAAGCGCCTCGTGCAGCGCATCGGTGCGGAAATCGCCGATCATGTCCTGGCCCTTCTGGGTGACGTCCGAACGTTGCGTCGGTGCTATGGCACCGCTCTCCTCCGCCTTGCTCTTCGCTGCTTTCGGCTCCGGCATCCGGTAGACGACGGACTGAACCTTGCCGTCGCGATCGAGATACATGGCCGTATGGTCGGACTTCTTTGGCTTGCCGTAGACGCGTTCGGCCTTCTTGGGCAGATCGGGACCGTTCCAGCCATTGAGCTCGGTAATCATGCCGTTCTTGGGCAGGTTGTTGGTCATCCATTCCTGCTGGGCGCCGAGAAAGGCCTCGACATCGTTCGTATAACGGCTGTCCTCGTCGGCGGGGGCGAAGAGGTCCTCAACCCAGGCGATGCCGTAGGCCTGCGCCAGCTCATCGTGGAAGCTGGCGTCGCGTGCATACATGCGGGTCTTGGACAGGCCGTTGGCAACCGAGCACCAGGACGTCGTTTCGTTCTTCTTGGGCTTGTGGATCTTCCAGACCTCCTTCTGCTCCGCGATCGAGGCTGCGGCAATGGTCCTGAGCTGCCGTTCATCCGGCATGTCGCCCTTGGCCATCTGGTCCAGCATGGCGGGAAGCACATTGGCGAGAAGGCGGAGCTTCTTGATCTGGCGGACCGGAAGCGACAGCGCCGCGGCAATGCCTTCCTGGGTCCAACCGAGCGCCACCAGACGTTCGATGGCGCGCCACTGATCGACGGGGTTGAGCGGTTCGCGGGCGATGTTCTCGACCATTGAGCGCATGGCGCCGCCGTCACCGGCCGGATCGGTCACGATGACCTCGATCTCTTCGAGCTCCGCGGCAATCGCACCTCTGGTGCGGCGATGGCCGGCCTGGATGATGAAGCCGTTGCCGCCACCCGCTTCGGGGGAAACGACGGGCGGCTGGATGATGCCGACGGCCTTGATGGTCGCGACCAGCAGCGCATCGCCCTGCGGCGTGGATTTGGATTTGCGGGCATCGTTGGGATTTTCCTTCAGCGCGCGCGGGTCGATCTTGATGATATGCATTGGAAGCTCCTGGTTGCGGATTGAGGACCCGGCACGCCGCCGGTTCCCTTTTTCGTCTTCTTCTCGAAGACATCCCCGGGACCGCGGAGCGGGCGGGCCGGTGCAACTGCGGCCGAGCGTCCCTGCCCGGCCGGGTGAGCGGGGCTGGCCAGCCCTGCGAGGAACGACGGGTCGGGATGGCGCAGGCGGCGGTTGAGCGACAGCATCACCGGTTCGACCGATCTGCGACCGGTCCCCTTCCTACTTCTTCTTCAGGCCGCCTCCCCCTCCTTCAATACCTCATCCGCCAGATCTGCCTCGATTTTGGCGAGTTGTTGGCGCTTCTCTGCAAGCTCGTCTTCGAAGCCGAATTCTCCGCCCTGGCGGGTCTGGTATGAGGCCAGCCGGCGCTCCGCGTCGTCGAGGCGGAAGCGGTATTGCGAGCGCTCGTCTTCGAAGCCGCCGAGCACATGTTCGATGCGGGAGACGGCGCCGAGCGGAGTGACGGTCAGCGCCAGGTCGATCTCGGATTCCGCGCCAGTCCGCGCAATCGTTACGTCGTACTGGAAATCGTCCTGACCGACACGCTGGCCCGAGAAAACGAGATCGAAGCCGCCAATCGTGGCGATCGTCTTTTCATCCTCCTCGCGAAGATGCACGAGCGTCATGATTTCCTTCATCAGGGCACGGCCGGCAGGCTTGCGCTCGGTGAAGGATTGCCCAGCAACGGTCATGGCAAAGGCATCGCCGGCGGTCGGAATCCGACGCTCGATGTCCTTGGCGATCTCCGCGATGCGACGGGTATCATGCTCGATATCGCGTTCGGCGTTGCGGATTTGACGACGCACGGCAAAGAGATCGTCTCGGTGCGCGGCGCACAAGCGTTCGAGCCGGGCGATATTGGCCTCGAGGCCTGCCTTCTGCATCAGGCGCTGATCGCCGGAAGCGATCGCCTTGGCCATGGCGAACTGGTTGGCCTGCCCCTCGCCCAGATCCTCCAGGCGGCGTACCGATGTGTCGCCGGAGAGGGCCGCGGCGATGAACCGGGCCTTGCGCTCGTTGTTCTGCCACATCTGCGCATCCATCGAGCCTTCGGTGGCGTAGGCGAAGATGTCGATCTCGTCATGCTGATTGCCCTGCCGCTCGATGCGGCCCTCGCGTTGCTCGATCTGGGAGGGAAGCCAGGGCACGTCGAGATGGTGGAGCGCCTTTAGGCGAAGCTGGGCGTTGACGCCGGTGCCCATGGTTTCCGATGAGCCGATCAGGAAGCGGACCTTGCCCGCATTGACATCGGCGAACAGCCGCTGCTTGGCCTCGGTCTTCTTGTAGTCCTGCATGAAGGCGATCTCCGAGGCCGGAACGCCAAACCGGACGAGCTCGTTGCGGATCCAGCGATAGGCGGAAAAGCCTCTGCTTTTCTCGACGCTGATCGTGCCAAGATCGGAGAAGATCATCTGCGCCGCGCCGGGCAGGTCGAAGGGCTTGCCCTCACGGGTCAGGTACTCGTTTTCTCCGGACTCGCGCCAGATGCGATAGGCGTTGGCGATCAGCTTGTTGAGCTTGTTGCCCGGCTCATTGTCATTGTCGGGATCGACCAGCCGCAGATCAATCGCCGCATGGCGCCCGTCGGTAATGACGGAAAGCAGAATGTCGTCGCCGGGTTGGGCCGGACCTTCGCGCTTTTCGATGGCCCTGATGCGGGCCTCGAGCACCTGCTGATAGAGCTTGAAGTCGTCGGTCGGCTTTGCGGTGACGATCTGCCGTTTGCCCTTCGAGACGGCGGGAATTTTCACATATTGCTTCAGATCCTCCGGCAACACGACATCGGCGAAGGAGCGGAACATGGCGATCAGTTCCGGCACATTGACGAAGGTCGCAAAGCGCGAGACGGGCTTGTATTTGCCCGAGGGCTGCAATTCGAGTTCGGTCGCCACATCGCCGAAAGTCGAGGCCCAGGCGTCGAATTCGTGCAAGCCGCGTTCCTTGAGCGCGTCGAAGCCGAGGAAGCGCTGAACCGAGAACATTTCGCCAAGCGTGTTGGTGATCGGCGTACCCGAGGCCAGCACCAGTGCCCGACCCCGGTTCTTTGTCTCGATGAAGCGGGATTTCACATAGAGGTCCCAGGCCCGCTGCGAGCCGTTCGGATCGACGCCTTTCAGGGTCGACATGTTCGTCGCAAAACTCAGCTTCCGGAATTCCTGCGCCTCGTCGACGACGATCTGATCGACGCCGATCTCGGAAATGGTCAGGAGATCGTCCTTGACGGTCGCCAGAGATTCCAGCCGGTCCTTCAGGCCCTCCTTCAGCCGTTCCAGTCGCTTGCGTGACACCCGATCGTCGCCCTCGACCCTGGTGAGCAGGTCTTCATAAAGCGTGAGTTCATCCTCGATCATCTGCTTTTCGAAGACTGCCGGTACAGCGATGAACTTGAAGGCGGAATGGGTAATGATGATCGCGTCCCAATTGGCCGTCGCGGCGCGCGACAAGAAGCGGTGACGTTTCTCTTTGGAAAAATTCGTCTCGTCGGCGACGAGTATCCGCGCAGTCGGATAAAGCGCCAGGAACTCGCGGGCGGCCTGGGCCAGGCAGTGTCCGGGTACGACCAGCATGGCTTTCGAGATCAGGCCGAGCCGGCGTTGCTCCATGATGGCGGCCGCTATCGTCATGGTCTTGCCAGCGCCGACGGCGTGAGCGAGATAGGTCGCGCCGGAGGAGATGATCCGCCAGATGCCGCGTTTCTGGTGGCCATAAAGAACAAAGGCGCCTGAGGCGCCCGGTAGCTGGAGATGGTCCCCGTTGAAGGATCGGGGCGCGATATTGTTGAAGCGGTCGTTATATAGGCGCGCCAGCCGGTCGGTGCGGTCCGGATCGGACCAGACCCAGCTCTGGAAGGCGGTCTTGATCTTGGTGAGCTTCTCCTTGGCCGCCTCGGTGTCGACGACGTTGAGCACCCGGCGTTCACTGGCCCCGTCCCTGATCGTGTCGAAGATCTGCGGGATACGGCTATTGAGGGCGTCTGCGATGAGCTCGCCGGCATGCCGGCGCTTGGTGCCCCATTCCGACGTGCCCTCGGCCCGGAAGGCCAGCATGCGGGCATCGACCGTCCAGGAGGCGAGCTCTGGCATGTGCCGGATCGTGATCTCGGTGCCCATCGTCTCTCTTACGAAATCGACGACATCGCTGGCGGGAATCCATGGGGCGCCCAGCCGTGCGGTGATCTCCGACGGGCTGAGATCGGCCGGCTGCACCGCTTCAAGCGCTTCGACATTGCGCTTGTAGGCCGGGTCTAGCTCAGCGGCCGCTTCCGCGATCGCCAGCTTGTCGCGGACCGGGCCGGAGAGGTAGGCGTCGGATGTCTGCCAGGACGCATCCGCCGGATCGCGATAGATTGCGCTACCCAGTCCCTCGATGACGGTCTTGCGATTCTCATGCAAAAGCTCGGCGATATGGTCGATATCGACATGGCCGCGTTCATTGAGGACGACGGCAAGCGCATCGGTGGCGTTGGTGATCACCGGCGGCGAAGGCGGAGCAATCACCCGTTCGGAGAAGATCGGGCCGGGCTTGGCAGTGTCGGTATCGAGATCGTAATTTTCGATGGAGGCGACCAGCCAGCAATCGGGATCGTCGAGGAAGGGCTGCAGATTCGGGCGGCGATGCGTCTCGCGGGTCTCTCCGGTCGCATCGTTCTCCGAGATCGACACCCTGGTGTGGTTGATCGGCCCGAAATCGCGCACGAAGCTCGACCAGGCGATGCGCAGCTTCACCTGAAGGTCCCGCCACGGCTGATCAGTCTCCTGGGCCTTCAGGACCGCCCGCACGGCGTCTCGGACCGGGATCAGCTTTCTGACGATGTTGATCTGCTTTTCGGAAAACCCCTCGCCCGACCGACCCTTGCGGACAGGAACCGGTGCGGGTTTGCCGTCGAGAACCTGCATTAGCCCTTTCGGGGGGCCGAAGAAGAAGCTGCCCTCGCGGACATGGGCATCTTCGGGTCTCGCGATGTCGGTCAGGGTCGTCCCAAGTTCGAGATCGATATCGATAGCGACGGGCTCGCCGTCATAGAGGGCGCTCGGGAGGGAGAGGACGGCGGCATCCAGATCGGCCGCGAGGTCGCCGCCACCGGCCAAGCAGGTATAGGCTTCGCCGAAGGGTCCGGACGTGATCGCGTGGCGGCCCAGGACATGAGCGGGGTGATCGGCGAACCAGCGATTGACCCGGATGGCCTCGCCGTCCTCGCTGGCGGGTGCAACCTCAGCCAGGTTCAGCCAGCTCGCGTCGCCCTGCAACTCGCCGGGCTTGCGCTTGCGGAAGAACAGGATGTCGACGACGACATCAGTGCCGGCATCGGCGCGAAAACTGCCTTCGGGCAGGCGGAGCGCGGCGATGAGGTTGGCCGACTTGGCGATGTGTTCGCGGGCTGTCGCATCGGCCTTGTCCATCGTGCCCGACGACGTGACGAAGGCGGCGAGCGCGCCGGGTTTCAGGAGATCGATCGATCGCGCGATGAAATAGTCATGCAGCCGCAGGCCCATTGACCGGTATGCGCGGTCGGAGCGGACGGTCCTGTCCGAGAACGGCGGATTGCCGATGGCGAGATCGAAATGCGCCGGCAGATCGGTGCGCGCGAAATCACCTTCGATGATGCGGGCGACCGGCTGGAGGAGCTGGGCGATCCGCGCGGTGACCGGATCGAGCTCGACGCCGGTGACGAATGACTGACCGCGAAGCGCTTCTGGCATGAGGGCTGGGAACAGCCCCGTCCCGACCCCCGGTTCGAGGACGCGGCCGCCGCGCCAGCCGAGCCGTTCGAGACCCTTCCAGATCGCCCGGACGATGAACTCCGGCGTGAAATGGGCATATTGCGTGCAGCGGGCAAGCGAGGCGTAATCGGCCTCGTTCACGGCCTCCTGCAGCTCTTCGCCAAGGTCTTCCCACCCCTTCCGGAACCCATCCTCGCAGGGCCGGGAGAAGATCGCATTGGCAAGATCGGAGGCGCCAAAGCCTGTGAAGCGAACAAGACGAGCCTGTTCCTCCGGCGTCGCGGGCCGGTCCTCGGCCGTAATTGTTTCAGCGAGCGAGATGGCGGCGAGATTGTCGCGCGCCCGGGTTTTCCAGCCCTTAGCGAGGTTCCGGCTACCGGAAAGATGAAAATTGCTGCCGCGCGCCGTGTCGTCGATGTCGAGCTTCCGGGAAGCAGCCGCCAGAACCTGGCTGTTGACCTGATCGTCGGCTGGAGTATCGGATTCGGTCGTTTCGGATTTCGGGCTGTTGGCAAAGGCGGTGACGCCAAAGCCCAGGCCGGAAGACAGTGCGCTCTGCGAACTGCCAAACATGTCGAGGGTCAAGGGATCGTGGTCGGACATTGATGGTTTCTCCTGTGATGCGAGCGCACGGAGCCGCGGCGCCGGGCGAACCGGTCGCGTGGGGGACGTGCGGAATTGGAAGTGCGGTTAGCGGGTGATCAGCGAGAACGAGATCTCGTTCTCGGTGAGCTGGATCCCGAGATAGGACGCGGCGAAGTTCCGGTTGAAGTTCGGAACGACGAGGTCGGCGTCGATGAACTCGATGCCGTCATCGCCTCCGAAATGCCGGCGCTTGTAATCCCACCAGTCGTCACTGCCCTTGGGGTGGCACTCGTTCGAATAGACGACGAGCGGTGTCTCACCCTCGGCGAGCTTACCGTTGGATATGATGTAGACCCCCTCGTCGCCAACGAGCCAGAAACCGGGATTTTCGCCCTCGCCTGGCCTGGTGCCGTAATACGGATTGCGGAAGCCGCCATTGGCGGCCGCATCCGCTTCGCCGCGCGCGATGACCTTGCGCACCGCATGACAAGGAAATGTGAACATGACCGACCTCACGCAGCTTCAGGCAGCGGCAGGTGACGCAAATGAATAGGCAGCTTCTCGGAGATCTGCGCGTCGGTCAGGTGGTCGAGCAGCTGAAACCTGTTCCCCGGCCGACCATAGACGATGACAGTGCGCTTGCCGCGATGTTCGGGGCGGAAGTCCGCGCCGGCATAGCCGCGATAATCGTCATGGGTGGCGCTCCAGATGTGTTCGATGCGCTCTTCGCGGGTCATCGCCTTGACCGGCCGGCGCTCGCGCTCGACGATGGCATCGCGCATCTCGTAGGGAGAGCGCGGATCGGAGAGATCGCAATAGGCGTGGAAGAACCGGGTCACGCCATTGATGCAGAGCGTGTAGAAGAGGCTGGTGATGCTGCCGGTCAGGAATTCGCGCAGGGCGAACATCTCGCCGCGCATCCAGAGCGGCGGCAGGATTTCGAGCATGTAGTCGTGCTCGGCACGGGCGATTTCGAACCACTCGCCAGCGTAAAGCGCGCTGTCATCGTTCTGCCAACGATTTGGCCGCCGGGCGTGCCGATCGAAGAGACGAAACATCTGGTGGCGGTCTGCGATCCCGAAATGGATCTTGCGGATAGGAGAGGTCATTGCGGGCTCCTTTGAGGCCTGTCACGGGCTGAAGCGCGGCGCCGTCCCCGGCTCACCATCTTCTTCAGCCCTTCCGGACCCTTTCCCGCGGCCGTCTCTCCGTCCGGCCGGGTCAAGGGCCGGCGTCAGCCGGGCGGAGCGTCACCCTTGAGGCGGACGGCGGGCATGCGGCACGCCTTCTTCCTCCTTTCTCCTTTTCTCATTCCCTCTTTTTCAGACTGGCGTTCCAGTCATCAGACGGTGGTCTGAGGCGCTGCCAGTTGCAGCCTTTCTCATCGGCGAGGACCCGCAGGCGTTCGGCAAATGCCTCGCCCTGACTGTTGGCGTCGGTCGCCGCGACGAGGAGGGCGTCCGGGCGGGCGGCAAGCCCGCGAAGGGCGGCTTCGGTCGATGGCGACCAGCCGCCGCCGGTGCTGAGATAGAGCGTTCCGGGCGACGAACGTTCGATCGCGGCAAGGCTCATGGCGTCGATCGCCGCCTCGGTTACGCAAAGCCGAGTGGCGCCGGCGGGTCCGAGTCGAAAGAGGACCTTGGCGCCGCCGGTCGCAAAACCGCGCCAATCGGGCCCCCGTTCTTCCCAGCCGGTGACGCGACCGGCCTCGTCGAAATGACCGGCCCACATGCTGCCGTGCGGACCTTCGCGCAGGGCATCGGCGGCTATCGCCTGCCGCAGAACCGCGTCCGGGATGCCTCGCGTCTCGCTGAGATAGCGCCAGCTCGACGAGCCACGCCATGACTTTCGGCGGCTTTGCCAGCGTTGCGCCACCGTCTGGTCCGGCACTTTCTCCCTGGCCTGACGGATCCAGGCGGGCTCTGACGGCGTGAAGCCGATGAGGTCCGCGACGACATACAGCGCAGCAGTAAAGGGGAGCCCGTCGAGATGCTCGACAAGGCGGAACACGTCGCCCTTGGCGTCCGACAAAGGGTCAAACCAGCCCTTGCCGTCATGAATGACGATGACGATGTCGCCGCCGCGGCGGTATTTGACCGCTTTGCGGGTGCTTTCCTTTAGATCGACGGCAAAGCCGGCGGATTCCAGCACGGCTCCACAGGCGACTTTTTCCCTCAGTTCTTCCAGTTCGGCTTTTTCCATTCACTCTCCGCGTTGCGCGCGGTCCTCTGTCCGGGTTTCCGCTCCTTCACTTTTCGGGGCTGGACCCGGAGGCCGCGAAGAGCAAGGCAGGCAAGGGCGCGACTGGCAAGCCGGCAGTTTTGCCAAGGCCTTGTACTCACTGCCAGAAGCGGCGATAGCTTCCCTTGCCGGCCATCGCTCGCAAGCGGCACGAGGGGTGTTTTCACTGCTCTCACGGCCGTCCCCTGCGTCAAGGATTGCCGCCCGGATTGAGGAAGACCGGTTGCGTGCTTCAGCTTTGCCAATAGTTCGGCCCGACGGGCGACGCCGGCCTTTTCGTCCAACACGGTCCCGGTACCGAGGAGTATTTCTGACATACACCCGATATGATTGCAGCATAAGTTGTCGTACAATCACAGCCAAGCCGGACACTTGGGGAGGCACATAGATATTCTGACACAGTTCAGGCGGCTTCGGCGACTGCGAATGTTCGGGCTCGTTCGAGCCCGAACCCCTTCACCAAGGCATAGATTGCCGGAATGACAACCAGCGTGAGGATGGTCGATGACACCATTCCGCCGATCATCGGCACGGCAATGCGCTGCATGATCTCCGATCCGGTGCCCTGGCTCCACAAGATTGGAACCAGGCCCGCCATGATGGCGACGACGGTCATCATCTTCGGCCGCACCCGTTCGACGGCGCCTTCCATGATCGCCGCGGCAATGTCGGATTTGTCAATTGGACGCCCCTCCTTCAGCGCAAGCGCCTTGCGCGCATCGAGCGCGTGATCAAGGTAGATCAGCATAATGACGCCGGTCTCGGCAGCCACACCCGCAAGTGCAATAAAGCCGACTGCGACTGCAACCGAAAGGTTGAAACCCAACCACATCAGCCACAGGCCGCCAACCAGCGCAAACGGCAATGACAACATGACAATCAGGGTTTCCGTCATGCGCCTGAAGTTGAGATAGAGCAGCAGCAAGATCAAAAGCAGCGTCAGCGGCACGACAATGGCGAGACGCTTTCTCGCGCGCTCGTAAAACTCGAACTGGCCACTCCAGATCGCATAATAGCCGGGCGGGAAGTCAACGCTCTGCGCCACCGCTTTCTTGGCATCGGCGACATAGCTGCCCAGATCGCGTTCGCGGGCATCCACGAATATGTAGGCGGCGAGTTGGGCGTTCTCGGTCCGGATTGAACCCGGCCCGCGCACCAATGAAACCTTGGCCACCTGGCCGAGCGGGATCGATGCGCCCTCGGCAAGTGGCACCAGCACCTCGCGGGCGATCGCCTGCGGATCCGAGCGCAGGTCGCGCGGATACCGAATGCTGACGGCGTAACGTTCGCGACCCTCGACAGTCGTGGTCACGGTCTCGGCGCCGATAGCGGAAGCTACGACCGCCTGAACGTCGGCAATCGATAATCCGTACCGCGCGAGCTCTCGGCGATCCGGATCTATATCCAGATAGTACCCGCCATTGATGCGCTCGGCGAAGGCACTCGAGGTTCCGGGCACGGTCTTGATCGCCGCCTCGATCTGGCGCGCGAGCTTTTCAATCTCGAACAGATCCTGTCCAATCACCTTCACACCGACTGGCGTGCGGATGCCCGTCGCCAGCATGTCGATGCGCGCCTTGATCGGCATGGTCCATGCGTTGGAAACGCCGGGAAACTGCAAGGCGCGATCCATTTCCTGGATCAGCGAATCAACGGTGACGCCAGGACGCCACTGCAATTCAAGTTTCAGATTGATGATCGCTTCGAACATCTCGGTAGGAGCCGGGTCCGTGGCAGTTGCCGCACGACCCGCCTTTCCGAACACATTCTCCACTTCCGGGAATGTCTTGATGATCCGGTTTTGTGTCTGCAACAATTCAGCAGACTTGGTGATGGAAAGCCCCGGCAGCGTGGTCGGCATGTACATAATTGTGCCTTCATTGAGGCTTGGCATGAATTCGGAGCCGATCTTCGTCGCTGGCCATACGCTGACCGCAAGCACGGCCACCGCCACGACAACAGTGAGAGTCTTGGCCCTCAGCACTGCGGTAATGATCGGCCGATATAACCAGATGAGCAGACGATTCACCGGATTGCGGTGCTCGGGGACGATGCGGCCGCGCACGAACAGCACCATCAGGGCCGGAACGACAAGGATCGACAGAAGCGCTGCCGCCGCCATGGCGAAGGTCTTGGTCCAGGCCAACGGCTTGAACGTAGGCCGGTGGGATCATCCGGACTTCGTGTCCCAAACGGCCTATCTCACGCGCCCAGAAGTAGGAGCTTCCACAGGCTTCCATCGCAACCAGGCACCGTGGCAGGCCACCAAAGAATTTCAAAACCTGTCCACGTCGCAACTGTTTGCGAAACACAACTGCCCCCGATGCATCCGCGCCGTGGACCTGAAATATGTGTTTGGCCAGATCCAAACCAATCGTACGAACTTCGCTCATGATGCCCATCCTCCAATGGCGGTTCAAACAAGCTCATCTTGCCACACACTGGGGTCGTCGCGGGCGTCTACATCATCAACGCCCATATGAGGAAGAACCGGTTAATGTGATGTAGTGGATGGCGCCCTCCGACGGCATCGAATGTGCCAAAATGGTTTTTGCAAAACCCAAGAGAGGAGCCACCCACCATGGATAAGATTACGACAATTGGACTTGATATCGCAAAGAATGTTTTCCAGCTTCATGGAGTTGATGCGGACGGGCAGATAGTTTTGCGCAAGACGCTACGACGCGGGCAGATGCAGCCGTTCTTTGAGAAGCTTGCTCCCTGCCTGATCGGTATGGAAGCCTGCGCAACAGCCCATCACTGGGCGCGAACGCTGATAGCAGCGGGTCATGACGTCCGGCTGATCCCACCGAGCTATATCAAGCCATACTTGCGTCGGCAGAAAAACGATGCTGCAGATGCCGCCACTATTTGTGAAGCCGTCACACGACCATCGATGCGGTTTGTTCCAGTCAAGAGTGAGGAACAGCAGGCGACATTGATGCTGCATAGCGCGCGCGAACTTCTGATCTCTCAACGGACTGCTCTCATCAATGCCTTGCGTGGTCATTTTGCTGAACTTGGCATTGTCGCCCCACAGGGAGCTCACAACGCACGGCAGTTAATCGCCATTCTGGATGATGATGAACGATACACCCCGGACGCCGTTCGCATTGCTCTCGGACCGCTGGCGACAACATTGATAGAGATCGAGGGCCAGATCGCAACGCTCGATAAGGCGATCATCGCCGCTCATCGCAACGACGATGTCAGCCTCCGGCTTGCAACTGTTCCCGGGATAGGCCCCGTCATCGCCACTTGCCTTTCTGCCAGTGTGCCGGACGCCAAGCTGTTTGTCGGCGGGCGAGAGTTTGCAGCCTGGCTGGGTCTCGTTCCCAGGCAACATTCAACGGGTGGGAAGCCAAGGCTGGGCTCCATTTCCAAAATGGGCAATAGACGCTTGCGCAAACTTCTTGTGGTTGGAGCACATGCCGCGCTTTACAGGATGAAGAATGGCAAGACCCAATCCCCACTGGCGAATTGGGCGAGAACCCTGCTGGAGAAGAAATCCTTCAAGCTTGTTGCGGTCGCCCTCGCAAACAAGATTGCCCGCATTGCATGGGCGATCATGGCGCGGAATATACAATTCCAGCCGGACTTCGTGCCTGATCACCGGGTACCGGCTTCAGTGTAGGCATATAGGAGCGAACAAGACTTGCCTTTCGGGGCACTACAGTTGGCGGAGTGACGATGGTATGATGTGACAGCAGAGCGGAATGGACCGCACGAACCGAAGAACCCGCGGCGTTGTCTTGCGCATCAACAGCGCGATAATGTGATAGGGATCGGTTCAGGCGGATAACATCAGGGCCAGCGGTCATATCGTGCCGCATAAACAGGCCGGAGACATGACTGCACCCGACCCGCCAAGCTAAAACATCACCAAAATCACGTTGCCAAATGGGCGCCATCCAGACATGACACCCCAGTGTACTATTGAGTTGATTATTCCGCCGCCACAACTCCCGTTTCAAACGCACCTACGGCCTGCCAACGCTGCGCGATTTCGCCTAAGGAATCGAGCACTTGTCGCAGATCGTCACCGCGCTCTGTCAAACCGTAGGTGACCGCAGGCGGAATCGTTTGGGTCTGATCGCGCCAGATCACTCCGGCCGCCTGCAACATTCGCAACCGTTCCGTCAGCACCCGGGTTGAGATTCCCGGCACTGCCCGCTTCAGCGCCCCGAAACGTTGCGGCCCGCCGTCGCTAAGGACCCAGAGAATATAGGTTGTCCACGGACCCATCAGCAGGCGCAGAATGGAGTCCATGGGACACGCGGGCGGTGTTTTCTGTTTCATTTTGAGGTTTTCCAAAGGTAGTTACTTTTCTGTGCCTACTTTTCCTTTTAAACTAAGACGCCTAAAGATACTAGAGTGAAAGGCAAAACCTGGCAAGGGTGAGCCATACGGAAGAGTGCTCGGGTAATTTGAACAAAATAGAGGACGTCTAGATGAGCGACAAATCTGCGAAAATTACGTACTGGGCTGCAACCGGGCTGGTTGCATTGGTCTATCTGGGCGGAGCGGCATTTTACATCACCGCGCATGACATGGTTGCGGGAATGTATGAGGGCCTGTTGAAATACCCAACCTACATAATATGGCCGTTGGCCATGCTGAAGATCGTGGCGGCCGTAGTCATCCTTTGGCGCCCGTCGACGTTTCTGTCCGATTTCGCCTATGCGGCGATGTTCTGGCACCTGTTGCTGGCCGCCTCGGCGCATATGGCTGCCGGCGATCCGGGCTGGCCGCCGGCGATTGTTGCCTGGATTGCGCTGCTTGTGTCGTTCCTGACGCAAAACCGGGTGCGCGAAAAGAAATCACCCTACGGTGATTTGCTGAAGCGCGCCGCGTAACCGGATTTTCCGACGGCCACATGCCGGCTGGCCATCACGCTCTGCCAGTAAAACAAGCGAAAGGACGCAGTACATGACTCGGATGCCGACGATGTTCATTCCACACGGTGGAGGCCCATGTTTCTTCATGGACTGGACCCCGCCAGAAACCTGGAACCGGCAGCGCGAGTTCCTTGCGGATTTACCGGCATCACTGCCGGAAACCCCCAAGGCATTGCTGGTGATTTCGGGCCATTGGGAAGAGCCGCAGTTCACCGTGCAGAGAAACCCGGACCCACCGCTGTTGTTCGATTATAACGGGTTTCCACCCCACACCTACGAACTGACCTGGCCCGCGCCCGGCGCTCCGGCGCTATCCGACAGGGTGCAGGCGCTGCTCGAGGCGGCCGGGTTTCCCTGCCCCGTTGATGAGGCGCGCGGTTACGATCACGGCGTGTTCATTCCGCTTAAGGTGGCCTTTCCGCAGGCCGACATTCCCTGTGTACAGCTGAGCCTGCGAAGTGATCTTGACCCGGCTGCGCATATTGCGGTCGGGCGGGCATTGGCACCGTTGCGAGATGAAGGTGTTCTGATCATCGGTTCGGGCAACACCTATCATAACATGCAAAAAATGATGCGCGCGATGCGGGATGGCGCCGCCGATTTCGTGAACGGGCAGGAATTTGACCGCTGGCTGAGCGATGCGGCCACCCGCACCGATCCGGTAGAGCGTGATCGAATGCTGGCACAATGGGCCGCCGCTCCCGGTGCTCGCGATGCAAACCCGCGCGAGGAACATCTGATTCCGCTGCATGTGGTCGCGGGGGCAGCCCTTGCCGACAAAGGCATGAAAACGTTGGAGGATCACGTGCTAGGCGCAGTCGAAAGCGCGTTTACTTTCGGCTGACTCCATTGAGACGCTTGAACATCCAAATCCAACCCGGAAAATCTAGGAAAATCCAATGACAAACATTCAAAACGGCCCTTTCATCGTCACCGGTGCATCCGGCCAGCTTGGCCGACAGGTCATCGACAACCTGATTGCGGCCGGTGCCGGTCCGATCATCGCCGTTTCGCGTTCGCCGGAAAAGCTGGCCGATCTGGCTGACAAGGGAGTCGAGGCCCGCAAGGGTGATTTCAATGACCCCGCATCGCTGAGCGCGGCTTTTGCCGGTGGCAATCGCCTGCTGATCATTTCGACCGACGATCTGGAACCAGGAAAGCGACTGGAAGCGCATAAACACGCCATCGCAGCCGCGATGAAGGAAGGGATCACACATATCGTCTATACCTCGCTGACGAACCCGGTTGAGGAAAGCCCGATCACGTTCTCCAAAGATCACTGCGACACCGAAGCGCTGATTAAAGAAACCGGTGCCAGCTATACCATCCTGCGCAACAACCTTTACACCGATCTGGTGCTGATGGGTGGTGGCCAAAGCATTGGTATGGGGCAACATTTCGCCGCTGCTGCTATGGGGAAAACTGGCTATGTCACCCGCGCCGATTGCGCCCGCGCCGCCGCAGCGGCCCTGATGCAGGAAACCGGTTCAAGTGTTCTGGACATCACCGGCCCTGCGGCGCTTTCCCAAGGCGACATCGCGGTCATCCTTTCGGAAATCTCGGGCAAGGATATCCCCTATATCCCAATCTCAACCGACGATCTGGTTCAGGCCATGATCGGCGCTGGCTTGCCAGAGTTCATGGCAAAGGTTTTTGCGTCCTTCGACGAGGCGATGGCCAAGGACTATCTGAATGTTGCAACGGGTGATCTGGAAAGACTGACTGGACAGGCCGGCCAGTCGGCGCGTGACTTTTTGATTGCCAACAAGGCGGCTCTGTTGACCCCACCGGCGCATTAAGGAACCCATCATGAAGCTTTACAACGCAAATTTCTCGCCAAACGCCCTTCGGGTGCGGGCGGTTGCCCTGGAACTGGGGATCGACGTTGAGATCATTGAGGTCAACCTACGTGGCGGCGACAACCGCAGCGATGAATTCCTGGCAATGAACCCCAACGCCAAGGTGCCAGTGCTGGTGGACGGCGATTTCGTGGTCTGGGAATCGCGCGCCATCAATTCGTATCTGGCAAGCAAGAAACCCGAGCGCGGTCTTTATCCCGACGACCCAAAGGCCCGCGCAACGGTGGATCAGTGGCTTTACTGGCAGACGATACACCTTGGCCCGGCGATGCAGAAGCTGTCGTTCGAGCGGTTCCTGAAGGCGAAGTTCGGCATGGGAGAACCGGATCAAGGCGTTATCGACAGTGAGTTGAAAAACGTCGATCAGTTTCTGGCCGTGCTGGAAATCGGCCTCGAGGGCAAGGACTGGATCGCGGGCGATCTGAGCGTCGCGGATTTCGCGCTGGCCTCGACATTCATGTATCGTGCACAGTCTGAGATCTCGCTTGACGATCTTCCGAATGTCGCGGCCTGGATCGAACGACTTGAGGCGCGCGCCTCGTGGAAGGATGCGTTTGCACCGGTTCTGGCCCTGTTTGGCGGATAGAATTCACAAATATATCTGTGGGGGCGAGCCATTCGCCCCCGCCCTAAAGCCAGCCCTAAAGAAGGCCACATCGTGCAAATTGGAATATACACATTCGCTGAATCGGGCGCTGAATCGGGCGCAGGGTCCGGAGCAGATCAGGATCGCGGCATCAGCCCTTCGCAAAGGCTGCGCAATCTGGTTGAGGAAATTGTGCTGGCCGATCAGGTCGGGCTAGATTGGTTCGGCGTCGGCGAACATCACCGCCCCGATTATGCGGTTTCAAATCCCGCGATGTCGCTAGCAGCGGCGGCTATACAAACCAAAAATATCCGCCTTTCCAGCGCCGTTACCGTGCTGAGTTCCGATGATCCGATCCGCGTCTTTCAACAGTTTTCGATGCTGGACAACCTGACCCAGGGACGCGCGGAAATTATGGTCGGGCGCGGTGCCTTTGTTGAGTCCTTTCCGCTTTTTGGCCATGCGTTGGATGATTACGACGGCCTTTTTGCCGAAAAACTCCAGCTCTTGATGGCGGTGAACGATGCTGAATACATAAGTTGGCCCCGCACGAAACATTTGCCTGCGGTCAATCATCAGGGCGTCTATCCACGGCCCTATCAGGACAAGCTGCCGATCTGGCTGGGCGTAGGCGGCACCCCGCAATCTGCGGTGCGGGCCGGAAAACTTGGCCTGCCCCTTGCGCTTGGCATTATCGGCCGAGACCCTGCGCGTTTTGCGCCTTTGTTCGATCTCTATCGCGCCGCCGCCAGCAAGGCCGGACACGACCCGGCCAGCCTGGAAACCTCACTGAATGTGCATGGGTTTGTGGCCGAAACCAGTCAAGCCGCCCGCGATATTTATAGTGGCCCGCATAACGAGGTCATGACGCGCCTTGGCGCAGAACGTGGATGGCCCCCGGCAACACGTGCACAGTTTGACACCATGTGTGGCCCAGGCGGGGCGTTGTTCGTCGGTGGGCCAGCAGAACTGACCGACAAGATCCTCGCCCATCACGAGATCTTCGGCTTTACCAGAATAACTATTCAGATGGCGATCGGGCTGCTCGACCTCAAATCCCTGATGAACGCGATCGAGATCTTGGGAACCCGCGTCGCTCCGGACGTCCGCAAGGCTTTGGAGGCCTAACCATATAAACCAGAAAGGCTGGAAATGTTTGAACTGACACCCCGCAAAGGCCCCCGGCCCGAGACCACCGACTGCGCGCCTCACGAGCAGGTCAGCCAAAACCCCGACGCCAGTACTTATCAAAAGCTCAAAGAGCGCGCCTTTGATTTTCCCTTTGTCGAGCGTCGCCCCAGCATCATCTCGGTCCCCGGTGCCGAGGCTCTTTGGCTGCAACACGATCACGCCCATGGGTGTCAGGAATCCTTTATGCTGGGCAATGAGTTTGCCCATGTGCATCCGCGTTACGATGGTTCGATGCACATGATGCTGCCAATCGAATGTACGCTTGAACTGTTCGCCAAAGGCTGGGGCGAGCCGCACCCGATGACGGCCACAGGCATGATACCGGCGACCGCCGTCATGGTGTTTGCGCCGCGCGATGAGCCAGAGATCGAAACAGCATTGAAAATCCTTGCCACGTCTTATGATTTCGCGCGTGGAAAACTTGTAAACCCCGCATCGATCCGGTTGTGAAAATGGCTGATCACTATTGCTGCACACACTGAAAGGATCGTGTCACAAGGAGTGGTGTAGCTTCGACAGTTGCCGTACTTTCCCGACCCGACATAGCTGGGAATGGATCAGCTTGCCACAGCAGACAGGCTGATGAGCAGATCATCACTCATTGCGGCGATGATACCAAGCGACAAGTATCTGGATCGCTGCACAGCCCACTTGTCATTCTCCTCGAGCAGCAACGCGCCGAAGAGGCGAACGACGGCATCGTCATTGGGAAAAATGCCGGCGACCTGGGTGCGGCGCTTGATCACGCCGTTCAGGCGCTCAATAGGATTGCTGCTATGTAGCTTGGAAAAGGTCATGTAGGCTGGCACGTCGTTTTCGGCACTGTTCACGAGTGCCGCTAGTTTTGGGAACTCCGGCCCGATCTAATCGGCAACACTGCGCCACTGGGTGCTGGCGGCCTCAGGCGTCTCCTGGGCGAACGCCGTGGCGATGAAGGCGGAGCCGACCCGTCGGCCATGCGGTGAGGTTCGAGAAGGCCTGGAAAATTGCTGGCAGTGCGAAGCTTCGGGATTCGCGACTCCACAGTTCCCGGCCGCGATAGCCATCGAGCTGGGCAAGCCGAAGGGAGTTCTTCTCGCTATAGCCTGCGTCCCTCTTCGCGCCAACCTCCAGGGCCATGATCTTCTCGGCGGCAAAGCCAATCATCTAGTCGGTCACCGGGACTTTCCTTCAGGTTGGTTGTAATCAACCCAACCCTACTGGAAAACACTGATGGCCACCGCACCAACTACACCACTTAGCGTAATCGCCACGCCCGACTTGCATTCCATTTGGTGCAGGATGGGCCTGCCGCTTCGGCATTGTGCTGGAGCATCGAGCATGGAGGATACAATGAGTGTATTTGCAGCGCTGGACGTTTCGCAAGACGAGACGGCGATTTGTGTGGTGGATCAAGACGGCAGGATTTTGGTCGAAGCCAAGGTGCCGACCTGTCCCGATGCAATTGCCGACTAGCTTACGGAAAGGTCCGAAGGCCCCGAACGGGTTGGCATGGAGACCGGCCCGCTGGCCGTCTGGCTTTGGAACGCGTTGACGGCGCGACAGATACCAGTCGTTTGTCTCGACGCGCGCCATGCCAATGGTGTGCTGAAAATGATGCCGAACAAGACAGACCGGCATGACGCCCGGGGCCTTGCGCAGATCGTGCGTACTGGCTGGTTCAAGGCCGTCCAGATCAAGAGCCACGATGCCTATGTCAATCGGGCGTTGCTGACGGCGCGCGATGCGCTGGTCGGCATGCGCGTCCGGCTGGAGAACGAGGTCCGGGGTTTGTTGAAGACTTTCGGCGTCATGTTCGGCAAGCGCGTCGGCGGGTTCAAGCGGCGCGCCGAGGAGATCATCGAACGGGAGTTGGCCGTCGCGCCGGAACTCGTGCCGATCTTCGAGGCCCTGATGCAGGCACGCCGCGACATCCTGGCTCGAATTGCTGCGCTCGACAGCCGTATCCGGGCGATTGCCAAGTGCCACGCGACGGTCAGACTGCTGATGACGGCCCCTGGCGTGGGGCCGATAACCGCGATGGCCGTCGTTGCGGCGTTTGATGACGCAGACAGGTTTCGCAAGTCATCGAGCGCGGGAGCCTATCTCGGCCTCACGCCAATCCGGTGAAATCAGCCGAAACGGACGAGTCTCCAAGCGCGGGGACGGGTTCACCCGAAAGTGCCTCTACGAAGCGGCTAACGCGATCTTCTGCCGAAACCTTGGTGGCCCGCGCCTGCGCAACTGGGCCAAGACGATCGCAGAGCGGACCGGTCCCCGGAAAGCCAAGGTTGCGCTGGCGCGGAAGCTGGCTGTGACCCTGCATGCCATGTGGCGCACCAACACGCCCTTCCAGGAGGCGGCGAGGGCATAGGTCCAGCAACCAAAACGACGCTGATCCTCAAAGCAAAGGAATGCGTCCAGCCGGGACGCGCGGCGAGGGTAAGATCGCTCCAAGCTATGCGGCCAAGACCGCGCACACCACTTCGATCTACCCAACCCTGAACGCAAATATGCGGCGTCCAAAGCGACGACCGCGGAGAGAACCCAAGAGCCCGGCACGCAATTCAAAGCGCACAAAGATCAGCCCTTGACCACGGCGATTAGAGAACGCTATGGGACACGATCCGACCGAACTCTACGAGACGCGACGACATCCTACTCCCTGCCGCCGCTTTCTTATCCGGCGCGGCGGAGAAGTTCGCCGAGGTCCCGGGCACTCATAGTGGCGAGCCGCGACAGCGTATTCCAGATCGTCTGGCCGGTCTCACCGATTGCCGCCACGGACTTCTCCCGGAGCTTTTCTGCCAAAATGTCGTCGGGCAGCGGCTCGGTAAGATCGTACGAGACCACGATTTCCGTCCCGCCTTTCAGCGTAACGATCCCGATAGCTTGCAAATCGGTGACGGCATCGTCGCCGGTGACTCTAATCCTGTCGGCGAAAACCGCGAGCTCGGCGTCATTGGTGAGGGCGTCGGTATAGGTACGGTCGTCCACGGTCCTGTCGCCACGCATGGCCATTCCGGCGAGCCAGTTATAGCTGAACTTCACTTCTAGGCCAGTGCGGGGCCGTTTGATGTCGCAGACCCGAAGCCAGCGCGGATTTGTCCGAAGCGTAAAACTGACGACATCGTCCAAAACGCGCCCTTCCAGCTCTTTTGCGCCGAGGAGCGCTCCGATCATCGCATGAGTTCCGTGGCAGCACGCATGCAGCTTGTATTTGTTGTCCTCGAAAAGAAACGTTTGCGGCTTTGCAAGGCCTGCCCCTGGATCCGCAAGCGATGTATGTGTTTCGACGAAACTTTGCTGCCCCAGCAGGCCATCGTCGGCCGAGGTCATTCCAAGTTTGGCGAGTTTGGCGCATTCGATCCCGTTCGAGGCTGCACTGCCCGCATTGTACGGCTTGCCCATCGTTCCGAACTGCGATTTCAGTCCCGAGGCCCGCGTGGCGCACAGGCCAATGGCGTATCGCATCTCCTGAGCGTTCAATCCGTAAAGGCGGCCGGCAGCCAAGGTCGCGCCAAACGCGCCTGCCGTCGCCGTCTGGTGAAAGCCGATGTCGTAATGCGCTCGTCCGAGAACGAGGCCGATCCGTATGGCGGCCTCTGCCCCGACGAGGAACGCGTTCACTACCTCTGTGGCAGACGCATCGACCTCTTCGCCAGCGGCCAGGGCGGCTGAATAGATTCCCACGGACAGATGGCCGACGTGGCCGAAATGTGTGTCGTCATAATCGAGCGCATGGCTGGTTGCGCCGTTGACAAGGGCCGCCATGCGGGCAGGAGCGGCGTCGCCTCCGAAGACGGAAGCAGCGCCCCGACCGACTTCTTGTTCGGCCAACATGCGCAGTTTTTCGGCTACCGGCTCGTTGACGCCCGCTATACCGCAGGTCATCCAGTCAAGGAGCGAGAAGCGAGCTAGGATAAGTGCGCGGACGGAGAGTTTTTCTGCAGGCAAGGCAGCCAGTTCGATGAGGTGGTCGATGAGTACCATATCATTCCTTTCTTCTGGACCTTCGTTGTTATCTAACATTCTATTTACGAGCTTGGAGCCAAGTCTCGGTCGGCTGGAGGAAAAATGTCACATCGTAGGACGTGGCGGCAGAAAGAAATTCTTCGCCCATCGCTACAACAGGTTTGCCGCCCATAAATCGGCCTGAGACGGGGGTCACAACCGCTTGGCAATTTCTTCCAGCATCACCTCGGTCGCGCCACCGCCGATGGCTTGGATCCGCGCGTCGCGAGACATGCGTTCAACCGGAGTTTCGCGCATGTATCCCATGCCGCCATGGAACTGAACGCAATCATACAGCACCTTGTTGACCAGATCGCCGCAATAGGCCTTAACCATCGAAACCTCTTTGACGCACTCCATCCCCTGCGCATCCTTCCAGGCCGCGCTGTAGACCAGTTGGCGTCCGGCCTCGACCTGGGCGGCGCGTTCGGCAAGACGTTGGCGGATCACCTGTTTATCCCACAGAACACCGCCAAAGGCGGGGCGATCTCTCACATAATCCAACGTCAGTTCTATGGCTTTCTGCGCCTCGCCCATGGCCATCGCCCCCAGAACCGTTCTTTCGTTCTGGAAGTTCTTCATGATGGCGTAGAACCCCTGGTCAACCTCTCCCAGGATCTGGTCGCCGGTGACACGGACGTTGTCAAAGACCAACTCTGCGGTGTCCGAGCACAGCCACCCGGTCTTGTTCAGCTTCTTGCCGACCGAAAAGCCCGATGTGCCTTGTTCAACAGCAAAGATCGTCACTCCGCGCGAACCTTTTGCCTCGGTATTGGTCTTGGCGGCGACGAAAAACAGATCGCCATGCACCCCATTGGTGATGAACATCTTGGTGCCGTTAATCAGCCAGCCATTGCCGTCACGGATCGCGCGTGTACGCATTCCCGCCACGTCAGACCCGGCGCCGGGTTCGGTTACGGCAACGGCACAAATGCTTTTGCCTGACGTGATGCCCGGCATCCAGCGTGCCATCTGTTCGGGTGTGCCTACATTGGCCAGATGCGGACTGGCCATATCCGTGTGCACCAGCAGGTCAGCCGAGAAGCCACCGAATGTGCAGCGGCCGAGCTCTTCAGCCAGCACGACGCTGGCCATCGTATCCAGATCGGCTCCGCCATATTGCTCGGGGTAGCGCATACCAAGAAAGCCCAGTTCGCCCATTTTGGCGAAGACCTCGCGCGGAACTTTGCCTGCTTCTTCCCAGGCGTCGCCGTGCGGCACGATCTCGGCCTCGACAAAGCGGCGGATCTGGTCACGCAGCATGGTCAGTTCGTCGGAAAAGTATGGGTTGATCATGGTCATTCCTCGGGATCGATGGTGATCAGAACGGCGTCCATATCGACGCTTTCTCCGGCTGCATAATTGATCTGGACGATGACGCCCGCACAGGGCGCGGTCAGGATTTGCAAAAGTTTCATTGCATCGATTACGAGAACCGGCTGTCCGGCGGTGACGGCATCGCCGGGCCGGACCAGAACGTCCGAAACTAGGCCGGGCATTGGCGCGCTCACTAGATTGCCGCCATCCAGCGCGGATTCGCCCGCCGCCTGAATGATCCCGTCGCTGTCCAGAACGTTAAATGTGGCGCGCCCGGTTTCGCCATCCAGCGTAACGGCATCGCCATCGATATCAGTGCGCACGCTGCGGCGCATCCCGCCGGTTTCATAACTCAGCGTGCCGTCGCGCAGGGCGGCGTTGTCCATTTCAATCGGCGCCAGATCGGGAAGCGTCACGATATGGCGTCCGTCGCGCCCCTCGATGCGGGCGTTATTGCCGTCGATCCGGTAAAAAGCGGCGCCGCGGCGCCCGGACGGCTCGGTGACGCGCCACGCCTCCAATGCGGTCCATGGATCAGATCCACCCCCGTCATTCTGAGCCAGAAAGCGGGTCAGAACGGCCTCGGCCTGCTGATGAGGGCCGGGCATTGGCGCGCGCCACCCATCGCGATAGGCCGCACCGAGCGATGCCGTGCCGTGCGTCCCGGCGACAAAATCCGGTAAGGCCAGAAGATCGCGCAAAAAGGCGATGTTGGTGCCGGGGCCGGTGATGCGATACTTGGCCAGCCCCTGTTCCAGAAGCCGGATGGCCGATGCCCTGTCGGGCGCGGAGCTGATCAGCTTGGCCAGCATGGAATCGTAATAGTGGCTGACGGTGCTGCCGGCGCACACACCGCTGTCGACCCGCAGGCCGGGCATGTCGGGTGCGGCGTAGCTGGTGATTTTGCCGATCGCGGGGCGATAGTTGTTGGCCGGGTCTTCGGCGGCGATGCGGGCCTCGATCGCCCATCCGGTGCAGGTGATGTCATCTTGTGCGAACGGCAGCGCCTCGCCCCCCGCGGCGCGCAACTGCCAGGCGGCGATGTCGATGCCGGTGACAGCCTCGGTCACCGGGTGTTCCACCTGCAGGCGGGTGTTCATTTCCAGAAAATAGTATTCACCGGTATCGGCATCCAACAGGAACTCAACCGTGCCCGCGCTGTCATAGCCGATGCCCTTGGTCAGCCGCACCGCGCTGTCGAGCAGGCTGGCGCGAATGTCGGCTGCCAGTCGTGGCGCGGGGGCCTCCTCGATCACTTTCTGGTGGTTGCGTTGCAGCGAGCAGTCGCGTTCAAACAGGTGCCGCACATTGCCCTGCTGGTCCGCAAGGATCTGCACCTCGATGTGGCGCGCGGCGCCGATATAGCGTTCCAGCAAGACCTGCCCATCGCCAAAGGCGGCGACGGCCTCGGCCCGTGCGGCAGTCAGTTCGGCGGTGAATTCGGCAAGATCATGCACCTGCCGCATGCCGCGCCCGCCGCCGCCGGCGCTGGCCTTGATCAGCAACGGCACGCCGACGATATGCGCCTCGGCCAGCAAATGCGCGTCGGATTGGTCATCGCCGTAATAGCCCGGCACAACCCGCACGTTTGCCGCAACCGCCGCCGCCTTGGCCGCGATTTTTGATCCCATCAGCGCGATGTTTTCCGGGGACGGTCCGACAAAGACCAGACCGGCATCGGCGCAGGCCTGCGCAAAGCCTGCGTTCTCAGCCAGAAACCCATAGCCGGGGTGAATTGCCTGCGTGGCGGCCTGTTTGGCAGCCGCAATGATCCGAGCGCCATCCAGATAGCTCCGGGCGGCCTCGGCCGGTCCGATATGCACCGCTGCGTCGGCGGCAATCACATGCGGCGCATCCCTGTCGGCATCGGAGTAAACTGCGATCGCGCGCAGACCCAGGCCCTGACAGGCGCGCACGAGGCGCACGGCAATCTCGCCACGGTTGGCGATCAGAACGCTTGAGAATTTCATTTGCCCGTCCGCCATGGGGGCAGCGTTTTGCCCAGAAAACTGTTGATGCCGGTGGCGCCTTCATCGGTTTCCCATGCGTCTGCCAGGCGATCGGCGGTGTAGATCATGTTGTCGTCGATGCCGTGGCCGGCAACGTAGGCAATCAGCCGCTTGGTTTCGCCGACTGCGCCCAAAGCCGCCTCAAGATGATCGGCAATGATCGCGTCAATCCGCGCATCCAGATCGTCAGGCGATACCGTTTCGTTTAGCAATCCGATCTTCTCGGCCTTCGCGGCGCTGAACAAGGTCCCTGACAGCATCGTGGCCCGCGCATTGGCCGCGCCGATGCGGGCCACCACATGCGGCGAGATATTGGCCGGGATCAGCCCCAGACGCACTTCGGTCAGGCCAAAGCGCGCGGTATCGACGCCGACGGCAATGTCACAGACCGAGATCATCCCCACACCGCCGCCATAGGCCGGGCCCTGAATTCGCCCGATCAGCGGTTTGGGCAAGCCATTGAGCGCATTGAGCATATGCGCCAGCTTGCTGCTTTCGCGAATGCTGGTGGCGCGGTCGGCCTCGGCATTGCCTTTGAACCAGTTGAAATCGCCGCCCGCGCAGAAGCTTTTGCCTTCGCCGCTGAGGACCACGACCCGAACGCCGCTGTCTGCCGCCAACAGGTCCGCGGCTTGCTTGAGCTCCTCAATCAGCTGTCCGTTCAACGCGTTGTGCTTGTCAGGCCGGTTCAGCGTCAGGCGCGTCACGCCGCGCGCGTCCTGTTCAAGAGTGATTGTGTGAAATGTCTGGCTGGTCACAATATGGTCCTACATGCGGTAAACTGGAGAATGCCCGGTTGCATCAGGCGTGCTGGACACGATCGACAGGCAAAGACCCAGCACATCGCGGGTTTGCGCAGGCTCGATGATGCCATCGTCCCAAAGCCGTGAGGTGGCATAGTATGGGTCCGATTGTTCGCCATACTGGGCGCGCACGCTCGCTTCGATCTCGTCCAGCTCGGCCTGCGTGGCGGCGGGCGCTTTGACATTGGTGCGGCGCAACTCCAGCATCACGTTGCTGGCGATATCGGCCGACATCGTGGCCAGCACGGCGCTTGGCCATGCAAACAGGAAGTTCGGCCGAAAGCCACGCCCGCACATGCCGTAGTTGCCCGCGCCATATGAGCCGCCCACAATGACCGACAGCTTGGGAACCCGCGCGACCGCCTGAGCGTAAACCATTTTGGCGCTGTTTTTGGCTATGCCTTCGCGCTCGGCGACAGTTCCAACCATGAAGCCGGTGATGTTGTGCAGGAACAGCAGCGGGATATTGCGCTGATCGCAAAGAGTTATGAAATGCGCGGCCTTCAGCGCCGATTGCGACAGAAGCGCGCCGTTATTGCCGATGATCCCTATCGGATGGCCATGGATGCGCGCGGTGCCGCAGACCACGGTATTGCCCCATTCGGGTTTGAATTCACTAAAAACGCTGTCATCAACAGTTCGCGCAATAATCTCGCGCACGTCATAAGGCATTTTGGGATCGGCGCTGATCACCCCTTCAAGCTCTGATGCGGGGTGTCGCGGCGGCAGCACCGGTGCGACCTTGGCTGGCTTGCGCTCGAAATTCGTCTCGCCGACCAGAATGCGGGCCAGCGCCAGCGCCTGATCCTCATCGGCCACCAGATGGTCGCTGACGCCGGAGACCCGCGTGTGCATTGCGGCGCCGCCCAAGGTTTCGCCGTCAACCTCTTCGTTGATCGCAACCTTGACGATTGACGGGCCACCCAGATGGATGCGTGCGTTGCCGTCAACCATGATTACCTGATCGCTCAACGCCGGAATATAGGCGCCGCCAGCTGTGCAGCCACCAAACACCACCGATATCTGCGGCAATCCGGCCGCCGACATCCGGCACTGGCGATGAAACGAATTGCCAAAATGGTCACGGTCGGGGAATACCCTGTCCTGTTCCGGCAAATAGGCACCACCGCAATCCACAAGATAGAGGCAGGGCATGCGGTTCTGCTCGGCGATCTCCTGAGCGCGCAGATGTTTTTTCACCGTTTCGTGGAAAAAACTGCCACCCTTGACCGTGGCATCATTGGCGATGATGACCACATGCTTGCCTTTTACAAGGCCGATACCAGTGACGATGCCGGCCGCCGGAACTTGATTGTCGTACTGACCCCAGGCGGCAAGCGGCGACAGTTCCAGAAAGGCAGTGCCGGGGTCGATCAGTCGGTCGATCCGGTCGCGCACTAAATGCTTGCCGCGATAATGGTGGCGGGCGCGCAGTTTTTCGGCACCCCCGGCTGTGGCGACGGCCATGCGCGCGCGCAGGGTTTTCTGCAGGCGCTGCGATTGCACCTTGTTCTGGTTAAAAACCGGAGATCGAGGATCTATCCGGGACGCGATGCGGCTCATGCTTTGTCTCCGCTCTGGGTGAGAATCCCGTTCATAAATGTGTCGGCATAGTCATCAGCAAGCTCCTCGGCGCTACCCTTTTGGGGGTCGAACCATTCAAGCGTCGCGTTCAACGCGCCGATCAACAGCAGGCGGAACCGGGGCAGATTGACATCATCTCTGATCGCACCACGTGCCTGCAGGCCCGACAACAGGTCGTCCAGAAAACTTTCATATGCATGGCGGACAGGCAGGTTAGCTTCGCGTACCGCAGGCGGCACCTGACCGAATATCCGGACATTAGCCGAGGTATAATCGCCATGTTCCAGCAAAGCACACAGATGGCCGCGCAATACGGCGCGAAACACGTCGCTAGCAGGCGACCCAGCGGGCAGAGCCTCAATCCGCGCCCGCGCCTCATTGTGAACCACTCGGATGCCGACATCCAGAATTTCGACGATGATCGCGTCCTTCGAGGCAAAGTGATAGTAGATGCTGCCAGCTTTGATCCCGGCGGCCTGCGCGATCATCCGCAGCGATACGGCCCCATACCCGTGCTGACCAAACAGCAAAGCCGCCGCATCCAGAATGCCTGCGCGACCGACCTCGGGTTTCTCTGCTACTTCTTTAGTCGATATCATCTTGGCCAGCGGAAAAGCTATTCACCTAACAAGTGTTAGGTAGAATTTTATGCGCTGTCAACCCGGTTTTCGCGTCATGGAAACTCTCGCCGTGGGAATGGTTAGAGGCCAAGCCCTAATTCACCGTCATATTCGATGAGAGGTTTGGACTTCATCAAGGCCAGCGGCCCAAAGCCGCGCTGAAAGGCCGAACATATGACCGCACCAGTCCCGCGTGATCAAATGTCTGAAAAAGACCTAGCCGTCGCAAAGCGGGTCGTTCCAGATATGACACCTGGACTGAAATTTACAGTTGAGTTATGGCCATTCCGGCGTGCACGGAAGGGTCCGCGATACTATTTTGACAGCCCAGCAAGAAGCAGTTTTTGCAGTATCTCTACAAGCTCGGACAGAGAAATATTCCCTTCCTGCCCCGCCTTTGCGGGGTCGAACCATTCGACTGTCCAGTTCAACGCGCCCAACATGACCTGACGCAATGGGACAATCCTGATGTCGGGACGCAAACAGCTAGATTTCTGCGCGTTTTCCAAGATGCGGTCCCAAAGCAGTGCATACTCATGGCGAATAGGCCAGTGGCGGGCGCGTACATCGCTTGGCAACTGGCCGTAGATTCGAATGTTTGCCGAGGTAAATTCGCTGACCTGAAACAGGCATTCCATATGCGCCTTAATAGCGTCAGCCACTATTCTCAGGTCCTCCTCCTGCTCTCGGTTCGAAACAGTCCTGGCAACTTCCCGTAACAAAACCCGCAAACCCTTGTCCAGGACTTCGTCCAGGATGTCGTCTTTCGACCGGAAATGGTAATAAATGCTGCCCGCCTCGATCCCCGCCTCGCTTGAAATTGCGCGCATTGTCGCCGCCTTGTAACCGCGGTCGCGAATGATCCCCGCCGCTGCGGAAAGCACTTGTCGGCGTGTCTGGGCTGCTTTGTTGGAATCTGCCTCAGGATTAGAAAATTGCTTATGGTCAAGCTTAGATGCAAGAACCGGTGGATGTCCTTTTATGGCCATCCCATCCAGCAGCAGTTTTGTCACCCGCTCCGACAGCGCCGCGACGGGATAACGCTCGGCATCATACCATTCGACAGTCCAATTAAGCGCCCCGAGCACAAACTGCCGTACAGGCTTGATCGCAATATCGGCGCGAACACAACCGTTCTGTTGGGCTTCAGTCAAAAAACCGTTCCACAGGTCAGAATATGCTCGGCGCAGCGGACGGTGCTTTCGGCGCAACTCTTCGGATAGCGTTGGAAAGTTGCGAATATTGGCAGATGTGAAATCGCTTTCGGAAAGAAGAAACGTCAGGTGCGTATTGACCATCTGTGACAGGGTTTGCCGGAAACCCTTGTTCTGCGCCTTGGCAATGGCCAAAACCTGACGCGATTCATTATAAAGGCGGCGCAAACCAAGCTCCAGAACTTCGTCCAGAATATCTTCTTTTGATGGGAAATGATAATAGATGCTTCCGGCTTCCATATTTGCGAATTTGGCAATCTTGCGCATGGTCGCGGCATTGTATCCCTGGTAGCGGAAATACCGAGCGGCAGCAGCGAGGATCATCGCTCGCGTCTGTTCCGATTTGCTCTGCTGTCCGTCTTGCGGCAGCGGTTTCAGGTTCTTGGAGTTCATTGCCATGGATAAATACCTCTGGACACACCAATATCAAGCAGATAAATTCAAACATATGTTAGATTTTAACTTTGCGTAAGAAATCGGCAAGGGTCTGAGAGGAGTTTCCAGATGCGTGGACTGCGAGGAAAAAGAGTCATTGTCACGGGTGGTGGCAGCGGGATTGGACGCGAAGTGTGCAAGCGTTTCGCCGAAGAAGGGTCCGAGGTTGCGGTGTTTGACCTCAATGTGGATGGCGCTGCCGAAACCGTATCGGACATCGAAGCAAATGGTGGGAAGGCCAGCGCCTACGCTGTAGATATCACGGACCGCGCCGCGGTCGATGCCGCCGTCAACGCATTTGAAGCTGGCGGGCCTATCGATGTTCTGGTCAACAATGCGGGCTGGGATATCGCAAAGCCGTTCCTCGATACCGATGTCGCCTTGTGGGATAAAGTGATTGCGGTAAATCTATATGGACCCCTGCACATGCATCACGCTGTGCTACCCGGAATGGTCAAGAACGGCGGCGGTCGCGTGGTCAACATAGCTTCGGATGCCGGGCGCGTCGGATCTTCCGGCGAAGCCGTTTATTCGGCTTGCAAGGGCGGAATCATCTCTTTTACCAAGACCGTCGCGCGCGAACTGGCCCGCAAAGGCGTGCAGCTGAACACGGTATCCCCGGGGCCAACTGACACTGCTTTGTTTGCAAGCTTTGCCGAAGGCGAAGCCGGCGTAAAGATCACCGAAGGTCTGAAACGCGCCATTCCGATGAAACGACTGGGCCAGCCCGAAGACTACCCCGGGATCGTCTGCTTCCTGGCATCGGATGACGCCGGGTTCATCACCGGTCAGGTCATTTCCGTGTCCGGCGGCCTGTCCATGCACGGCTAGGAACCTTAGTCGGGCGCTAACGCACTCTGGAAGGTGGATTTACGAAAATACCTCCCCAACTGGCCGCGCTCCGGCGCGGCCTTTTTTCACAAGGTCCGACATGTTTGATCCCGCCGACGATATCCGCTCAAGCAGCAATCTTGCCTGTTTTTTGGAACACTGCGGCGCGGCTACATATGAAGAACTGTTGGATCGATCCAACGCTGATCCCGATTGGTTCTGGTCACAGATCATTGATCTTGCCGGTATCCGGTTCTCAAAACCCTACCACACTCTGCGTGATGTCGGTGACGGCCCGGAGAATATCCGCTGGGCGACGGGTGCCACGCTCAACCTGACGCAAACATGTCTGGACGCGCAGATCGATCTTGGTCTTGGCGACAAAGCCGCGATCGATTGGGTAGCCGAAGACGGAGTCACCCGCAGCTGGACCTACAGCGATTTGGCCGAGCACAGCGCCCGTGTCGCCGATGCTCTGGCTTCCCGTGGCATAAGCGCGGGCGATGCGGTGGGCATCTACATGCCGATGATCCCCGAAATCGCTGCCGCTTTTCTTGGAATAGCCCGGCTGGGAGCCATCGCGGTGCCGTTGTTTTCCGGTTTTTCTGCCCCGGCAATTGCCGCCCGCCTGAACGACAGCAACGCCCGTGCGGTCCTGACCGTCGATGCGACCCCACGCCGGGGCAAGCTGGTTCCAATGGAGCAGACACTGGTCAGCGCAATTGCTGATCTTCCTTTGGTGCAAACTGTTATTAGCCTACGCCGGTTCGGGGGCGAATTCGCCAATTCGGCGCGCTATCTCGATTGGCATGAGACGATGAACGCGGCCGATCCGGCTGTCCCGGCTAACCCGGTTGATTCTGCCGATCCGCTGATGATCGCATATACGTCAGGAACCACCGGCAAACCCAAGGGCGTCGTGCATACGCATCTGGGCGTTCAGGCTAAAGCTACGGCCGATTTCCTTCTGTGTCTCGACCTCAAGCGCGATGATCGGCATCTGTGGATGACCGATATGGGCTGGGTTATGGGGCCGCTGACCCTGATTTCGGTTCTTCTGGCCGGCGCCACACTGGTCCTGGCAGAAGGTGCCCCATCAACGCCAGACGACCCATTTCGACTGTTGCGCATTGCCGCCGAAAAGCGCGTGACCCACATGGGCGTTGCGCCCACGCTGGTGCGCCAGTTTATGACACAGGACCCTGGCCCACTGGCCGGATACGATCTGTCGCGACTGCGTATCGTCGGATCAACCGGAGAGCCTTGGACCGACGATGCCTGGCTGTGGCAACTCTCACATATATGCCGCCACCGCGCCGCGCCGCTGAATATTTCCGGAGGAACCGAACTGTTTGGCGCAATCGTGACGTCAACAGTGCTGCACCGGCTGTCGCCGGGCGGTTTCTCGTCGCAGGCGCTGGGAGTCGGTGCCAAGGTTCTGCGCCTGGATGGATCAGAGGCTGATATGGGCGAAGTCGGTGAGTTGGTCGTGACCCAGCCGCCCATGGGGCTGACACCGACAATCTGGCAGGATAAGGTGCGCTATCTGGAAACCTACTGGTCCACCTTCCCCGGTGTTTGGTGCCACGGCGATTGGGTGCGCCACGATCCGGACGGCACCTGGTATATCCTTGGCCGATCCGATGACACTTTGAACATCGCCGGCAAGCGCATCGGCCCGCCCGAGATCGAAGCTGCCATGACCCTGACCGGCAAGGTCATTGACGCCGCCGCCATTGGGGTACCGGATGCGTTGAAAGGCGTTGCTGTTGTCGTTGTCTGCGTTGCAGCCCCCGGCGTTAACCCCGACGCCGCATTGATCGACTTCCTGAAAGACGCGGTTGGCTCAGCAGTCTCAAGACCGTTTCGCCCGCGCGAGATTCATTTCGTCGAGGCCCTGCCAAAGACCCGGACGATGAAAACAATGCGCCGTACTGTGCGGGCGGCATTTCTGGGCGAGGACCCGGGCGATCTGTCATCAGTACAGAATCCGGAATCCATCGGCCCGATCGAAGCTTTGCGAGGAACACAGACATGATCGTTGTATTCGGTGCCACTGGCACCATTGGCACGCCCCTTATCACCGCTCTTTTGGCCAAGGGCATCGACTTGCGCGCCGTGACCAGCAATACCTCTCGCGTCGCGGCATTGGAAGCTCAGGATTGCGAGGCTGTGGTGGCGGATTTCGAGGACCCAGCCGCACTGGCGCGGGCCTGCAAGGGTGCGCAGAAGGCGTTTCTTGTCACGCCTGCGCATCTAGACATGCGCCGATGGAAGGCCAATGTAATCCGCGCTGCGGCTGATGCAGGTGTGCATCACATGGCCATGTCGACCGGGCTTGGGGCTTCCCCAAAGGCACGGCTGACCTTCGGTATCTGGCATTCAGACAGTCAGGAATTGCTAAAAGAAAGCGGCATGGGCTGGACCCTGATTCAGCCGACCTATTTCATGCAGAACCTGCTGTGGCAAGCCGACAGCATCGCCGCTGAAAACACCTACCTCGACGATCTGGGCGGGTCTGTTTCCTGGGTTGATGCCCGAGACATTGCCGATGTGTCAGCCGAAGCGCTGACCGGCGAAGGGCATCTTGGCAAGACCTATGGGCTAACCGGCAAAGAGGCGCTAAGCGGCGGCGATATCGCGGCGCTCCTGCAACAGATCCTTGGCCGCGACATCACCTGCCGCGCCGTTGCGCCTGCTGAAACGCGCGCCAAGATGGTATTGTCCGGCATAAGCGATGAGGTCGCCGACGCCATGACTGAACTGGCCGGGCTTGCCCCCAAAGGGCATCTGTCAGGCACCACTACCACGGTGCAGGAGGTTCTGGGCCGCCCTGCCCGCCGGTTCGCGGATTTCATCGCCGAGAATGCAGCCGAGTTCAGTGGATGATTTCGCCGCTCAGAACGTCTGCGCCAGCCTGACCCCTTCGTCAATGGCGCGCAGCGCATCCAGTTCGGACGCTTCTTTGGCGCCGCCAATCAGGGTAGCGGCAACGCCCCGGTCCGTCAGCGCTTGATAGAGCGCACGCACCGGCTCCTGCCCCGTGCACAGGACAATCGTGTCCACCTCGACAATTATCGGCTTGCCATTCAGTGTGATGTGCAGCCCGGCGTCGTCAATGCGGTCATAGCTGACACCGGCCAGCATCTTTACCCCGTGTTTGCGCAGGGCATTGCGCAATATCCATCCCGTGGACATCCCCAAAGCCTGCCCTGGTTTGCTTGATTTGCGTTGCAGCACGGTCACCACGCGCGTGCCGGGCACCGGGGCCAGCGGATCGCCGGTCAGCGCCCCGGGCAGGGCGAATTTCCCGTCCACCCCCCAAACGCCGAAGAACGCATCGATTTGTTCTGTTTCGGCCGGTGCCGTGACCAGAAACTCTGCCACATCAAAACCGATCCCGCCCGCGCCCATGACCGCAACCCGCGTCCCCGCCTTGCGGTCACCCGACAGAATCTGGGCATAGGTCGCCACCTTGGGATGGTCGATCCCCGGCAGAACCGGAACACGCGGGGTCACGCCCGTAGCAATCACCACATGATCAAAGCCGCTGCTCAAATCTTCGATCGAGGCAGGCGTGCCGAGTTTCACCACCACCCCGTGTTTGCGCAATTTCGCCCGGAAATAGCGTAGCGTTTCGTCAAATTCGTCTTTCCCGGGGGCTGCGCGGGCCAGATTCAGTTGTCCCCCCAATGAGTCTGTGGCCTCAAACAGTGTAACGTCGTGACCCAGCCGTCCGGCCTCGGCAGCACTGGCCATGCCCGCAGCCCCGCCGCCAACCACGGCAATCTTCTTGGGAACAGCAGCCATATCATCGCGGAATTCGGTTTCGCGCGCGGCCCGTGGGTTGACCAGACATCCTGCCACACGTTCCGAAAATATATAATCAAGACAGGCCTGATTGCAGGCAATACAAGTATTGATTTCGTCGGTACGTCCTTCGCGGGTTTTACGGACGAAATGAGGGTCGGCTAGCATCGGGCGTGCCATGGAAATCAGATCAGCATCGCCGCGAGCTATGATATCTTCAGCCAGTTCTGGCGTGTTGATCCGATTCGAAGCCACGACAGGAATCGATACCGCGCGTTTCACATTTGCCGCTGCATGACGCCACGCCCCGCGGGGCACCGGATATGCGATGGTCGGCACACGCGCCTCGTGCCAACCGATTCCGGTGTTCAGCATATCGGCGCCTGCTGCCTCGACTTTTTGGGCCAGCAGAGCGATTTCCTCGGCAGGGGCACCGTTTTCAATCAGATCCGCAGCAGAAATCCGGTAGATAATCATGAAATCCGGGCCACAGTGATCGCGCACGGCGCGCACGATCTCTACCGGTAAGCGATGGCGGTTTTCGACACTGCCGCCCCAGTCATCAGTGCGCTTGTTGGTGTGGGTCACCGTAAATTCATTCAGCAGATAGCCTTCGGACCCCATCACCTCAACCCCGTCGAACCCGGCGGCCTGCGCATTGGCGGCGGCGGTGACAAAATCATTGATCGTGTGAAGGATGTCTTCATGGGTAAGCTCACGGGGAGCAAATTTATTGATCGGTGCGCGTATCGGTGAAGGTGCGACGCAATTCTCGATCTTGGCGTAACGCCCCGCATGCAGAAGCTGGGCACAGATCAGTGCGCCTTCGCCGTGGACAGCATCACAGATTGGGCGCAACGCAGCAGTTTCGGCAGCATCGTCCATGCGCGGGCTATCCGGTTCAATTAGGCCTTCGCCATTCGGGGAAAACCCGCCAGTGATGACCAGGGCAACCTCACCCCGTGCGCGTTCGGCATAAAACGCGGCCAGCTTAGTGATCGGATCAGATTGCGAATCCAGCCGCGTATGCATCGACCCCATGATAACGCGATTACGCAATTCAAACGCTCCAACGCGAAGCGGTGACAGCAAGGTATCGAACCCGACCGCCCCTTTTTGGTTTTGCTTCATGCCGACCTCCCTTTATCGCTTGCCTCTCTTTCTAACATTTGTTAGGTTTTATGAAAAGCTAAAATCCTAGGCTCTGGAAGGAAAGCAAAGAATGCAGTTTCAGCCAACAGATGATCAGCAAGCATTTCGCGGAGTCGCCGCGCGGTTTGCCCGCGACAAGCTTGCCCCAAGCTATCAAAAGCGCGCCGCAGGCCATACGTTCGACCGGGATCTGATCCGTGAAATGGGCGCACTTGGGTTGATTGCTCCTGACCTGCCCGAGGAATTCGGCGGCTTGGGGTTGGATTCAGTCACCGCCGGGCTGGTTGTCGAAGAGATCGCCTATGCCGATTTCAACGCCAGCTACATTCAGCTTCTCGGGTCGCTTATGGGCGGTATGGTCGCCAAGCATGCCTCTGCTGATATCGCGGCTGAATGGGTGCCAAAGGTCATCTCGGGTGATGCGGTCATCGGGCTGGGCCTAACCGAGCCCCGCGGTGGCTCGGATGCCGCCAACCTGCAGCTCAAAGCCGAGAAATCCGGCAACGGCTGGCGTCTGAATGGCGAGAAGACCTCGATGAGCTTTGCCGATCAAGCTGATGCTGCAGTGATTTTCGCCCGCACCAGCAACCCCGAGGGCGGATCGCGCGGGGTCAGTGCCTTCTTCATCGACCTAAGCGAAAAGGGCATCACCCGCACCCATTTCGACGACATCGGAACCAAGCCAGTCGGCAGGGGATCGGTGTTTTTTGACGATGTCTATGTGCCGGCGGAAAACATGATGGCCGAACAGGACCGCGCCTTTGGGTCTATCATGGCAGGTTTCGATTTCAGCCGCGCGCTGATCGGGCTGGAATGTCTGGGCGCGGCGCAGGCCTCAGTGGATGAAACCTGGGCCTATGTGCAGGAACGCCGGGCTTTTGGCGCACCGCTGGCGCAGTATCAGGGGGTCAGCTTCCCGCTGGCCGAGGCCGAAACCCAACTGACCATGATGCGCCAGCTTTGTTACTACACGCTGAACCTGCGCGACCAGAGCCTGCCGCATACATCCGAAGCGGCGATGTGCAAATGGTATCTGCCCAAGACCTGCTGCGAGATCATCCATCAATGCCTGATCCTTCACGGGCATTATGGCTATACCACCGACCTGCCGCATCACCAGCGCTACAACGATGTGCTGGGGTTGCAGATCGGCGATGGCACCGCCCAGATCCAGAAACTGGTAATCGCGCGCGAAAAAGTCGGCCGCGTCGCACTGCAATACGACAAGAAATCCCAAGGAGCGGCCAAATGAGCGCCCCTGTCACCGCGACCATCGACAGGAATGTCGGCATCATCGAGTTGAGCCGCCCGGAAAAATTAAACTGCCTGTCGCTGGAAGTGCACGAATGTATCGCCGCCGCCCGTGCCGAGTTCGAGGCCAACCGCGACGTGCGCGCCATCCTGATCCGCGCCCAAGGCAAGCATTTCTGCACCGGCGCGGATCTGACCGAGGTCAAGGAAAAACTTAACGACCCCATTGGGTTGGATCAATTCATCGGCTTTGGCATGGACAGCCTGCGCAAGCTGGAACAAAGCCCCTTGCCCGTCATCGTCGCGGTTCAGGGCCTCTGCCTTGCAGGTGGGATCGAGTTGATGCTCGCGGCGGATGTCTGTTTTGCCGCTGCAACCGCCCAGTTCGGCGACCAACACGCGCAATTCGGGTTGATCCCCGGATGGGGAGGCAGTCAGAGACTGACCCGGCTGATGGGACAACGCCGCGCCCTGGACCTGATGTTTTCGGCCCGATGGCTGAAGGCGGATGAAGCCAAAGAGGCGGGATTGGTCAATTATATCGTGCCGGACGATGATCTGCACACAGCGGCGCAGGAATATTGCCAGACCATGGCAACCCGATCGCGTCCCGGCATAGCCGAAATGAAACGACTGGCACGCGAAGGCGCAGACATGTCGATTGATCAACAAATGCGACTGGAACGCGACGCTGCGGTGCGTGCACTGCCCAGTGCGGATGTGGCCGAAGGGCTCGACGCCTTCGAAAAGCGCCGCACGCCTGATTTCAAACAATAGACCGGGGCTCTGAACGATGGATTTCAACCTGAACGACGAACAGCGCCAGATTTATGAGTATGGCGGCCAGTTGGCGCAAAGCTACGACAATACTTACTGGCTGGAACACGCGCGCAACCATGAGTTCCCCAAAGAGATGTTTAAGCAGATCGCTGATGACGGGTTTCTGGGGATTATGGTGCCAGAAGAATACGGTGGTTCCGGTCTGGGCATGACCGAAATGGCGCTGTTCATGGAGGGCACTGCCAACCACGGCATTCCGCT
>NZ_JACIYP010000060.1 GCF_014359905.1 Hoeflea sp.
ATTGCCCTATGTCGCGACTGCTCAGCTTTACCTCTGTTCTTGCCCTCATTGCCGCCTCGGCCTCCGCCGCGGACATGAATTTCAACCGCGTCGCGTCCTTCGCCACACCGCTCAACATGGCGACGGGCGAAGATCAGGACCGCGAGACATCATCGGAAATCATTGCAGCCACCGAAGACGGCATGCGTCTTGTTTACACCGACAGCCCGCTGGGCGTGGTTGGCCTCATCGATATTTCGGATCCTGCCGCTCCCAAGCCGCTGGGCAATATCGCGATGAACGGCGAGCCGACCTCGACAACCATCATTGGCAACACCGCCTTCGTCGCGGTCAACACCTCTGAGGATTATGTCGCGGTTGGCGGCAAGCTCGTCACGATCGATATCGACGCCAAGTCGATCACCTCCGAATGCGATCTGGGCGGCCAGCCGGACTCGATCGCTAAAGCCAAGGACGGGTCCTTCCTGGTCATCGCCATTGAAAACGAGCGGGATGAAGACCTCAATGACGGCGTGCTTCCGCAGATGCCCGCCGGCCAGGTCGCCATGATTGACGTCAAGGACGGCGCTGCCGATTGCGGCAGCCTGCGCTTCACCGATGTCACCGGGCTCGCCGAAGTCGGCGCAGACGATCCGGAACCGGAATTCGTCGATGTCAACGGTCTCGGCGAAACCGTCGTCACGCTTCAGGAAAACAACCACATTCTGGTCATCGGCCGTGACGGCAAGGTGATCTCGCATTTCTCCGCCGGCGCGGTGACGCTCGAGAACGTCGATCTGACCGACGAGCGCGGCGCGCTCTCGTTTACCCAAACCCAGGCCGATCGCAAGCGCGAGCCGGACGCGGTGAAGTGGATCGATGACGACCATTTCGCAACCGCCAACGAAGGCGACTATGAAGGCGGTTCGCGCGGCTGGACGATCTTCAACAAGGACGGCACCGTCGTCTACGATTCGGGCACGTCGTTCGAATATGCCATCGTCGAGGCCGGCCATTATCCCGACAAGCGATCCGACGCCAAGGGCGCCGAGCCGGAATCGATCGAGGTCGGAAGTTTCAACGGCGTGCCCTATGTCTTCGTCGGCGCCGAGCGCGCGTCCGTCATCGGCGTCTACGATGTGAGCGATCCCGCCAATCCGGTGCTCAGGCAGATCCTGCCCTCGGGCATTGCGCCGGAAGGCATCGTCGCCATCCCCTCGCGCAATCTGGTGGTCACCGCCAACGAGGCCGATCTGATCGAAGACGGCGGCGTGCGCAGTCATGTGATGATCTATGAGCAGCAGGACAGCCCCGCCACCTACCCGCAGATCACCTCGGCCGGCGCCGACGACCTCATCGGCTGGGGCGCCCTGTCAGGGCTTGCCTCCGACCCGGAGAAGAAGGGCACGCTCTACGCCATCAATGACAGCTTCTACGGCTTCCAGCCGCGGATCTTCACCATCGACGCGACGCAGACACCGGCGCGCATCACCAAGGCGCTCGACATCACCCGCGGTGGCGCTCCCGCCCAGAAGCTCGATATCGAAGGCGTGACGCTCGACGGTAAGGGCGGCTTCTGGCTGGCGTCGGAAGGCAATACCGACAAGCTGGCTCCGCATGGGCTCTATCACGTCAACGCCAAGGGCGTGATCAAGCAGGAAATCGCGCTTCCGGCGGAGTTGCTCGCCAATGAGATCCGATTCGGGTTCGAGGGCATTGCGCGCGACGGCGACGTGCTGTGGATGCCGGTGCAGCGCCCCTGGGCGGACGACGCCAAGACCGAGGTCAAGCTCGTCGCCTACAACACCGAAAGCAAGGAATGGGGCGCGGTGCGCTACCCGCTCGATGCGCCTGCCGACAAGGGCTGGGTCGGTCTGTCCGACATCGAGATCCACGGCGACTACGCCTATATCATCGAGCGCGACAACCAGATCGGCGAAAAGGCCGCGATCAAGAAGATCTACCGGGTGGCGATGAGCCAGCTTGTGCCGGCGGCCCTGGGTGGTGAGCTGCCGCTGGTCGAAAAAGAAGAAGTCCGCGATCTGCTTCCCGACCTCAAGTCGCTCAATGGCTATGTCGTCGACAAGGTCGAAGGTCTCGCCATCGACGCCGATGGCAAGGCCTATATCGCGACAGACAATGACGGCGTGGACGACAGCTCCGGCGAGACGCTGTTCTTCGCCGTGGACGGTTTCGTGTCCGCCTCCAACTGATACTTGTGTTTCTTGACGAATGACGGAGGGGCTGGCGCAACCAGCCCCTCCGTTTTTTGTTCAGCGTGCGGGGAGGGCTTCTTGTGCCTTGCCGGACAAAGCAGCGGTGGCCGCATCCCTGTTCGGGCTTATGGCAAGGGCGGAGTTACGGAATTGCGCCACTGCGACAGGAAGCGAGCCCGCTTGGCGCGGTCGAGCGACACCAGCAGCGCTGGTGACAGCGGAATCGGTCTGAACGCCGTTTCCTCGTCGCCACTGAGGCGAGCCAGGGTGTCCGGACCGCTCAGCGGCGTGAGCAGCCGGGTTTCACCGTCGAGGATCGCCCGTCCCTGCGGCGACAGGGCAAGCTCCAGAAAGGCCCGCGCCGCCAGGGCGTTGCGGGCTTCACGCGGAATGTATCCGGCACGCGCCAGCACCAAGGTATAGTCATTCGGCAGGGTCACGCCGATGCGCGGGTCATTTTCCGCGCGCGACAACGCATACGACCCCAGCACGTTGTAGCCGATATGGGCGCGCCCGTCGGCGACCCGGTCGATGACTTCCGAACTGCAGCAGAAGGTGGCGACGTTGTTGCGCCCGAAACCCTCGATCAGCCGCCCCCAGGTGCTGGCCTCGGTCGAGTCCTGGAAGGCGAACAGATAGCCGACGCCGGAATCCTCGATGTCATAGGTGGCGATACGTCCGTTGAGAACACCCGACTGGCGCATCAGGTCAATCAGATCAAAGCGGCTGCGCGGCGGACCGTTCTCGGAAAAAGCCGCCTTGTTGTAGACCATGACGGCGGGTTCATAGGTCAGGCCGACCAGTTCGCCGCGCCATTGCGCCCAATCGGGCAGGTTTGAAAGAACCGGGCTGCCGATTTCCCGGGCGCAGCCGCCATTGACCAGCCGGACCTGCTGGGCGATCGACGAGGAGATCACCAGATCGGCAAGGAAGCTGCGATCCGCGCAGGCGCGGGACACGTTGGCGTCAAGAGAGTTGGACGTGTCCTCGATATAGCTGACCGAAACCCCGGGATTGGTTCGCTGGAATGCTGCAATCAGTGGCCGCATGAAAGCAAGATCGGTGACGCTGGCGATGACAAGTTCGCTGGATTGGCCGGCTTGCGCCTCGAACCGGGTGATGGTCTCGGATGCGTTGGCGGCTTTTGCCGGGACCGCAGTCAGGACGATGACGCTGGCGAGAATGGCGAGATGACGGATCATGCGGCATCACCCTTGCTGGTTGTTGCAGGGAGCGCTGCGGCGAGCGGCACCACGATCCCGACCTCAAAGCCGCCATCTTTCCCGGTTGCGGTCTCGATCGAGCCTTGATGGAATTCGGCGACCTCGGCGACGATAGCAAGACCGAGTCCGGCGCTTTGCGGATTGGAGCCGTCGCGGGCAAAGCGTTGTCCGATCCGCTGCACCTGACCCGGGTTCATGCCCACTCCCCGATCGTGAACGGCGATCAGTGCCTGGCCGTCCCGGGTCGTGCTGACGCGCAGAACGACGGGCGGCTTGCCGTGGGCAAGCGCATTGGTGATCAGGTTGCGTGCTGCCTCGCGCAGGCTGAAGGCATCGCCGGTCACCATCACCGGGTCGGCCGGCAGGTCGAGTTCGATGCCGTCGGCGCCGCCGGTGCGCCGGGCCTCGCGCTCGGCTTCCACCGCCACCCGCCTGAGGTCGATCTGCTCCAGAGTGACCGAATCCGCCCGGTGCGTCACAAGCGCGTGCGACAGCAATTGATCGGTCAGCCGGCTCACGCCGAGCGCCCGGTCGCGGATGCGCCGTTGCAGGGTCTTGAGCTTGTCCGGATCGTCTTCCTCCATCGCAAGCTCCGTCTGGGCCCTCAACGCGGTTATCGGCGTGCGCATCTGGTGGGCGGCATCGGCGACAAAGTCCTGCATGGCGCCGACACGCTTGTCGAGGCGCGCCATGAAACGGTTGATCGCCGCCACCAGCGCCTCCACTTCGCGCGGGGTCGAGGTGGAGAAAGGCGTCAGATCCTTCGGGTCACGGGCAAGAATGGCCCGCTCGACGCGACGCAGCGGGCTCAGCGCCAGGTGCATGGCGAGCAGCGCCAGCGCCAGGGTGACGCCGCCGGCGATGATCACGCCGATCACGGCGCGCGCGACGATTTCATTGGCGAGTTCAGAGCGGGCACGCAATGTTTGCGCCACGATCACGGTGATCGGACCGCGCACCGCGCGCTCTGCCAGGAAACGCTGCATGCGGATGGCGCGCACCGCTTCGCCTGAAAATTCCGTGTCGTAGAGCAGCGGCGCGTCGCCCGTGTCGTCGGGCAAGGGAAAGCTCTCGTCGCCGGTGATTGTTTCCCCGTCCGGTCCGATGATCCGGTAGAAGATCCGGTCCTCGGAGGCGAGCGACAACAGGCCGAAGGCCGACAGCGGAATGTCGACCACAGTCTCGCCCTCGACGACGCTGATCCGTTCGGCGATCTGAAGGGCGGCGCCGGTCAGCAGGCGGTCGAAGGCACGGGTAGCTGCGGTCTGACCGTAACTCAGCGCCGCAATCACTGTTCCGGCAGCAGCGATGGTGAGCAGAAGCGTCAGCAGCAGGGTCAGCCGCCAGGCGATGGACCGGGAGCGGCCGGCGGAGGGGAGGGAGGGCGTCATGGTCACGGCGTGACCGCATCCTGCCTGGTCGCAAGCGCCTGATAGCCCAGGCCGCGCAGCGTCCGGATTTCGAGATCAGCGCCCGACAATTTGCGGCGCAGCCGGCCGACATAGAGTTCGATGGCGTTGGGCCCGGCGTCAGCCTCCATGCCGAACAGTCTCATGACCAGTTCATCCTTCTCGAGCACCCGCCCTTTGTTGACCAGGAAAATCTCAAGGAGCAGCTGTTCGCGCGGGGTCAATGGCAGCGCTTCGCCGTTCACGGTCGCAAGGCGGGTGGCCATGTCGAAATCCAGATTGCCGGCTGTCAGCGTCGCACCGGCTTGCCCTGTTCGCCGGCGCACGATGGCCCGCACCCGGGCTTCCAGTTCGCCCAGATCGAAAGGCTTGACCATGTAGTCATCGGCGCCGAAATCGAGTGCGCCGATCTTGTCGTCGACGGCGAGCCGCGCGGTCAGCACCAGCACCGGCACGGCGTCTTTGCGTTGTCTCAGCCATTTGAGGAAGTCGAGCCCCGAACCGTCAGGCAGATTGATGTCGAGGATCACCAGATCATAGGCCGAGGCGGCGGCGAAATGCCTGGCGTCCTCCAGCGTCGGCGCGCGGTCGCAACAATGCCCGCCGCGCCCCAGCCGCGCGATGATGGCTTCGGCGACGTCGGCAGTGTCCTCGACGACCAGAAAATGCATGGGCAACTCCTCCCGCCCCCAAACATCGGGCCCCAAACATCGGGCTGACAGCTGGTTGACAGCTTTTTGCGTTAGCATAGCCACCATTCCGCCTTTGAGGAAAGGCGGCTTTATCATTGTGGAGGAAATCATGAAGAATTTTGTCACGCGGCTTGCCGCGACCGCTGTTGCTGTCGTCTCCTTGACGGCTGCCGCCCACGCTTTCGATCCGGGCGCGACCGAGTGCATTGCGCCGGCCAATCCCGGCGGCGGCTGGGATTTCACCTGCCGCCAGGCCGGCAAGACACTGCAGGATCTCAAGCTCATCCCGGGCACCATGCAGGTCACCAACATGGCCGGCGGCGGCGGCGGTGTCGCTTACGCCGAAGTCATCAACAAGCGCAATGACGCCAACAACCTGATCGTGGCAGCCTCGTCGGCCACATCGACGCGCCTGGCGCAGGGCGCCTTTCCCGGCAACACCATGGACCAGGTCCGCTGGGTTGCATCCGTCGGCGCCGATTACGGCATTGTCGCCGTCGCCAAGGATTCCCCGATCCAGACGCTCCCCGAACTGATGGACATGATCAAGGCCGATCCGTCGTCTGTCTCGATCGCCGGCGGTTCCGCGGTTGGCGGCTGGGATCATCTGAAGGTTCTTATGGTCGCAAAGAAGGCGGGCATCGATGATGTCCGAACCATCAAATATGTGGCCTTTGACGGAGGCGGCGAGGCTGTCACCCAGTTGCTCGGCGGTTCGGTGCAGGCCTTTACCGGCGACGCTTCGGAAGCCAAGGGCTTTGTCGACTCGGGCGACATCAGGGTGCTCGCGGTGCTTGCGCCCGAGCGGCTGGAAGGCGACTTTGCCTCGTTCCCGACCGCCAAGGAACAGGGCCTTGACGTGATCGGCGCCAACTGGCGCGGATTTTATGCTCCGGGCGGGATGTCGGATGAAGCCTATGAGTATTGGGTCAATGCTCTTGGAACGGTCTATGACAGCGAGGAGTGGAAGGCTGTCATGGCTCAGAACGGCCTGGCTCCGCTCGACCTGCGCGGCGAAGCCTTCCAGGCCTTTGTTGCCGAATCCGTGGCCTCGATCACGGACATCTCCAAGGAAATCGGCCTGATCCAGTAAGGACAGCCGCTGCGTCTCCGCCCGGTCAGCGGGCGGAGACATCTCCGCGGCCCTGTAAAACCTGCAGAACCATCAAGGGGGAGGGCGCCATGAGCGACCGCATTCTGGGAGGCCTGGGCCTCCTGCTGGCCATATTCTTCATCTGGCAGGCAACGCTGATCAAGGAGAGCTTCATTTCCGATCCGGTCGGCCCGAAGGTCTTTCCGATCATCATCGGCGTCCTGGTCGCTCTGTCGAGCCTGGCGATCTTCTTCAAGCCCGACGACGAGCCGGAATGGCCGGAGTTCAGCCGCCTGTTCGAGGTCGGACTGACCATCGCGGTGATGATCGCCTATGCCTATGCGCTTCCCACCGCAGGCTTCGTGGTCTCCACGGCCGTGACCGCCGCCTATCTGTCCTGGCGGCTCGGAACGCCGCCGGTCAGGGCGGTGATCGCCGGCGCCGTTATCGCCATCGGCATTTATGTCGTTTTCCATCTCATCCTGGGTCTGTCGCTCGCGCGCGGCCCATGGGGCTTCTGAGGCAGGGTCATGGATACTTTAAACGCACTTGCACACGGTTTTTCCATTGCGCTGACATTACAGAACCTGGGCCTGGCGCTGATCGGCTGTTTTCTCGGCACCATCATCGGCGCATTGCCGGGGTTAGGACCGTCAAACGGCGTTGCCATCCTCATCCCGCTCGCCTTCACGCTGGGACTGCCGGCAACGCCGGCGCTGATCCTGCTTACAAGCGTCTATTACGGCGCGATGTATGGCGGCCGCATCTCCTCGATCCTGCTCAATATCCCCGGCGACGAGCCGGCGCTGATGACGACGCTCGACGGCTATCCCATGGCCAAGAAGGGCATGGCCGGCGAAGCGCTGGCGCTGTCGGGCATCGCCTCCTTCGTCGGCGCCTTCTTTGCAACCTGGGGCCTTGTGTTCCTGGCGCCGCAGCTGGTCAAGGTCGCGCTGCTGTTCGGTCCGGCCGAATATTTCGCCCTGTTCGCGCTCGCCTTCGCCACGCTGGGCGGCATTGCCAGCCGCAACCAGGCCAAGGCAGCACTTGCCGCGGGTCTCGGCCTCGGCATCGCCATGATCGGCGTGGACGGGCAGACCGGTGTGCCCCGCTTCTCCTTCGGCGAAGTGCATCTTTATGACGGGATCGATTTCCTGGTGGCCATCGTCGGGTTGTTTGCGCTGTCGGAAGTGTTCATCTTTCTTGAGCACCGCGGCACGACGAAGGCCACGGGCGATGCCTCCAACATCAAGCTCGGACGACTGACGCCGCCGCTGTCGATGCTCAAGCAGACGGCGCCGACAATGGCGCGCTCGACTGTGCTGGGCTTCATCGCCGGCGTTCTGCCGGGCGCAGGCGCCTCGCTCGGCTCGTTCATCGCCTATTCGGTGGAAAAGCGGCTGGTCGACAAGGACAATACCTTCGGCACCGGCGATCCGCGCGGCGTGGCCGCGCCCGAGGCCGGCAACAACGCCGCCGCCGGCGGCGCGCTTGTGCCGATGCTGGCGCTCGGCGTGCCGGGATCGGGCACCACGGCGGTGCTGCTCGCCATGCTGCTCGCTCTCAACATCACGCCCGGACCGCTGTTGTTCACCAACAATCCGGATGTGGTCTGGGGTCTGATCGCCGCCCTGTTCATCGGCAATGTCATGCTCCTCATCATGAACATTCCCATGGTCAGCCTGTTCGTGCGGGTGCTTCTGGTGCCGCCGCGCTATCTGATGCCGGCGGTGGCGATGATCTCCTTTGTCGGGATCTACGGGATCTCCGGTTCGACCTTCGATCTGATGGTCATGGTTGGTTTCGGCGTGCTTGGATGGCTGCTGCGCAAGCTTGACGTGCCGCTGGTGCCGGTTATCCTCGGCGTGCTTCTGGGCAACCAGATGGAAGCCAATATGCGCCGGGCGATGACCATCTCGGACGGCGACTGGAGCGCGCTGTTTGCCTCGCCCCTGTCCATCGGGCTGTGGCTGTTCGCATTCTTCGGCTTCATCCTGCCCATCGTCGCCGGACGCTTCTTCCGGTCGACACTGCCGCGCACGGACAGCGAAGCCGATCCGGACTGAACCCCTGGGCGGCAGGGACCGCTCGTCAGACCGTGCATCCAAGACAGGAGTTTGACAGCATGGCAACGGGTTCCTGGCTGATCCCCTTGCGTACCTTTGGCCTCGGCGTGCTCGGCGCCGGGGTCACCTATGCGCTGGGCTTTCCGGCGCCGTTCCTCACCGGGCCGGCCATCGTGGTGACGCTCGCCGGGCTGGCTGGTCTCAGGACCGCGGCGCTGCCGCAGCGGGCGCGTAACGCGGTGTTCGTGATCCTTGGCCTGACCATCGGGCAGGGGGTCACGCCGGAGGTGTTTGGCGCCATGCGCACCTGGCCCGTAACCCTTGCCGCCCTGGCCGCCAGTCTTTTCGCCATCATCTTCGTGACCCGGGCGGCGCTGGTGCGATTCTGGTCCATGGACAGGACGACGGCGTTTCTGTCGTCGTCTCCCGGGCATCTGAGCTATGTCCTGGGTCTGACCGAGGGCGTGAAAGCCGATCTCAAGACGGTCAGCATCGTCCAGTCGATCCGCGTTCTGGCCCTGACGCTGATCGTGCCTGTTGCGCTGACATTGACCGGGCAGATACCTGAGAAAGCTGCTGCGGGTCCGCCCGAAACAGCCCCTGTTGCATTGATTGCCATGATCCTGGTCGCCGGGATCTCCGGCTATCTGTTGCAGCGTCTCAAGCTGCCTGCAGCCTATCTGATTGGCGGCATGCTGGTTTCGGTCGTTGCCCATGTCACGGGTCTGGTCGCCGGCGTGATGTCATTCTGGCTGGCGGCGGCGGCCTTCGTCGCCCTTGGCGGGCTGATCGGATCGCGGTTTTCGGGCGTCACCTGGCCGGAGCTTCGCCGGGCCTTCAGCGCCGGGATCATGGTCACGGTGCTTGGCGTCATCCTGGCAGGGGTCTTTGCGCTGATTGCCCACTGGATCACCGGCATGGATCTCATGGTCATTCTGATCGCGTTTGCGCCGGGCGGGCTCGAAACCATGGCGGCGATGGCGGTGATCCTCGGCATCGATCCCACCTTCGTGGCGACCCATCACGTGGCGCGCTTGTTGATGCTGACGGCGATCGTACCGGTGTTTCTGCTCAGCGGCCGGCGCCATTGATCCGGTTGAGACGCTTTTTCCGGATTGTGCCGTTTTATTGCGGGCCCGCGTGCACTATGTGGAGGGTGTCCGAAACGACGAAGTCTGGAGTGCGATGTGAGCGTTAGCAAAGAAGACGTCCTGGCCAAGCTGAAATCGGTCAAGGGGCCGGATCTCGAGGGCAATATCGTTGACCTCGGGCTGGTCTCCGAAATTTTCATCGCCGATGCGAAGGTCTATTTTTCGCTCACCGTTCCCGCAGCGCGCGCGCAGGAACTCGAGCCGTTGCGCGAGGCCGCCGAACGCGCCGCCAAGACCATCTCCGGCGTCAAGGGCGCCATGGTGGCGCTGACAGCCAGCCGCGAGCCGGGTGCTGCGCCGGCAGCATCTCCGCGACCCGAGCCGCCACGCGCGGCGCATGCGCATGCCCACGGGGCACAGGGACAGCCGGGCCAGCCGCAGGGCCGGGCCAAGGCCGACGTGCCGGGCATATCCACCATCATTGCGGTTGCCTCGGGCAAGGGCGGGGTTGGCAAATCCACCACCGCGGTCAATCTGGCGCTCGGACTTCAGGCGTCCGGTCTGAAGGTGGGCGTGCTCGACGCCGACATCTACGGGCCGTCGATGCCGCGGCTTCTGGGGATTTCCGGACGGCCGGAGCAGCTTGAGGGCCGGATGCTCAAGCCGATGGAGAATTACGGCCTCAAGGTGATGTCGATGGGCTTCATGGTCGAGGAAGACACGCCGATGATCTGGCGCGGCCCGATGGTGATGTCGGCGCTCAACCAGATGCTGCGCGAAGTCGCCTGGGGCGAGCTCGACGTGCTGGTGGTCGACATGCCGCCGGGCACCGGTGACGCGCAACTGACCATGGCGCAGAATGTGCCGCTGGCGGGCGCGGTGATTGTCTCCACGCCGCAGGATCTGGCGCTGATCGATGCCCGCAAGGGGATCAACATGTTCAACAAGGTCAATGTGCCGGTCTTGGGCATCGTTGAAAACATGAGCTATTTCGTCTGTCCCGATTGCGGCGGCCGCCACGATATATTCGGCCATGGCGGCGCCCGTGACGAGGCGACGCGGATTGGCGTGCCGTTCCTTGGCGAAGTGCCGCTGGCGATGCCGATCCGGGAGACCTCGGATGCCGGCCGCCCGGTGGTGGCGACCGCCGCTGACGGGCCGCATGCCAAGGTCTATCTCGAGATCGCCGCCAGGGTCCGCGCCCGCCTGGAAGAGCTTTCCGGAGACGGCGCGCGGGTGATGCCGGAGATCGTGTTCGAGTAGACGCGCCTCAGGTCTCCTTGCTCAGCATCGCGAAGAGGCCAAGCAGGGTCTGGTCCGTGGTGTCGTTTTGCGGTTCGTTCTGCGACGAGTTCAGTGCGATGACCGTGCCGGTGTCGGGATCGCAATAGAGAAACTGGCCGTGGATGCCCGCGGCGAGGAAGGCATTCGAGCCGCCGCCCACCTGGTACCAGTTGTTGCGGTACCGGCCGGTCTTGAGAAACACCGCCTGCGAGCCGCGAGCCCAGACATCCGCATCGCCATTTTGCTGCATGTCGCTGATCCAGCGTTCCGAGACGATCTGCCGTCCGTTCGCGGTTCCGCCGTTGTTCAGCATCTGCCCCACCGCCATCAGATCATGCGGGCGGCAGGAGACGCCTCCGGCGGTGCGCGGTGCGCCATGCGGGTCGACCGTGATGAAGGCGTCCGCGGTGGCGCCGAGCGGTTGCCACAGCAGCCTCGAGCACAAATCCGGGAACCGCTCGCCCGCTGCCCGCTCCAGCACGATGCCGAGCATGTCCGAGTTCGGCGAAAGATAGTCATGCACCCCGCCATGCGGATGCGCGGCTTTCTGCAGGCCGCTGAGAAAAGACAGCATGCCTTCGTCGTTGCCTTCGCTTGAGGGCGGGTTCCAGGACATGGCGCGCCGGTAGCGGGCATAGGCTTCCTGGGAGAGGTAGGATTCATCGAAATCGAGGCTGACGCGCATGTCGAGCAGGTCCTGCACCGCGGCGTCGGCATAGGCGCTGTTGGCCGCCTCCGGAACAATCGCGCCGACCAGGGTCGAGGGATCGAGCGCACGCTGATCCTGCAGGATGCCGGCAATCAGGGCGGTAAGCGATTTGGAGATCGAGAAGACCAGATGCGGATCGCTGCGGTCGACGCCCGGCGCGTGCCATTCCGCCATGACCTGTCCATTCTTGGACAGGATGAAGCTGTCGACTTCACTCTGCTCGAGCAATTCGGCAATGGAACGGCTTGCGCCCGATGCGGCCGGGCGGGACAGAAGCTCGGGATTGTTGACCTGATCGGGCAGCGAGGCTCCGTCACCGGATCTGATCCGGGCGGAGCGCACCATTTCGCCGACGTTGCGGAAGGACCAGAAGCTGTAGGGACGGGTGCGCCAATTGGCGAGCGTGATGTCTTCGCGTCCAAAGCCGTTGCGCATTTCGAATTGACTGGTCGACGCCATAATTTACCTCGTATTGGCGGCAAGGATGAACCGCAATAAAAACATGAATGAAAGGGTTTCCTTTTTCTGGAAGCATTCTAAACTGGTAGCTCTTCCGATTGGAAGCGCAGCCTGAGGACCGGAGCAAGAAAATGCGGTTGACACGTCAAACGAACTACGCCGTGCGGATATTGATGTATTGCGCGGCCAATAATGCGCCGCTGAGCCGCATTGGCGACATCGCAAAGGCCTATTCGGTGTCGGAACTGTTCCTGTTCAAGATCCTGCAACCATTGACCAAATCAGGTCTGATCGAATCGGTGCGCGGACGCAATGGCGGCATCAGGCTTGGCCGCGCCGCCGAGAAGATCACCCTGCTCGACGTGGTCAAGGTGACCGAGGACGGCTTCGCCATGGCCGAGTGTTTCGAAAATGACGCAACGGAATGCCCACTGGTTGATTCGTGCGGATTGAACGCCGCCCTGCGCAAGGCGCTGGGCGCCTTCTTTGAAGTGCTGTCGACCTATTCGATCGATGATCTGGTCAAGGCGCGGCCATCGATCAATTTCCTGCTCGGGCTCGAAGAGAAATCGGTCAAACCGGCAGCGTGAGACGATCCTTTCCGGCTTGGTCAATCGGAGCATGGAATCGGCTGGCGCAGGACGCCTGACTTTGTAGCCCCTTCAACGCAGTCTTGCCTGGTGCTTGCTCCATGATTTCCCTGGATACGGGTGGTCTCCTGCAATCCGGATCTTGCGGCTTGTCAGCCAAAACCGGCTGATCTAAACGATTGGAGATCCGCAAGCCCTTTTCCTCTCCCGCCTGAAGTGGAGCAAGCCGTGACCAAGACACTCTCCCGGGACTGGTGGCGCGGCTGCGTGATCTATCAGGTCTATCCGCGGTCCTACCAGGACACGTCGGGTGACGGAATTGGCGACATAGCCGGGATTATAAGGCGCCTCGATCATATCGTCTCGCTCGGTGTCGACGCCATCTGGCTGTCGCCTTTCTTCACGTCGCCCATGGCCGATTTCGGCTATGACGTGTCGGATTATTGCGATGTCGACCCGATGTTCGGCACGCTCTCTGATGTCGAGGAACTGATCGAACTGGCCCATGCCAAGGGGCTCAAGATCATCATCGACCAGGTGATCTCCCACTCCTCCGACCAGCATGACTGGTTCAGGGAAAGCCGGTCGAGCCGGGACAATCCCAAGGCCGACTGGTATGTCTGGGCCGATCCCAAGCCCGATGGCACAGCGCCCAACAACTGGCTGTCGATCTTCGGCGGCCCGGCCTGGGAATGGGACAGCACGCGGCGCCAGTACTACATGCACAATTTCCTGGCGTCGCAGCCGGATCTCAACTTCCACAACGCCGATCTTCAGAACGCCATCCTCGACACCGTGCGGTTCTGGCTGGACCGGGGCGTCGACGGGTTCCGGCTCGACACGGTCAATTTCTATGTCCACGACAAGCATCTGCGCGATAACCCGCCGCTGAAGAAGTCGGTGGAGGACGGCAATTTCATGGGGGTGGATGCGCCCGACACCAATCCCTACGGCTTTCAGGATCATCTCTACGACAAGTCGCAACCGGAGAACATCGTGTTCCTGCAGCGGTTCCGCGCGCTACTGAACGAGTATGAAGGGCGCACAACTGTCGGTGAAGTCGGCGACGGCCGCCGGTCGCTCAAGACCGTTGCAGCCTACACCAATGGCGGCGACAAGCTGCACATGTGCTACACGTTCGACATGCTCGGCGCGGAATTTTCGGCCGAGCATTTCCGCCGCAGCATCGCCAATTTCCAGACGGTGGTCAAAGACGGCTGGGTCTGCTGGTCATTCTCCAACCATGATGTCGAGCGGCATGTCTCGCGCTGGCTGCGGGAGGGCGACAATCCCGATCATCTGGCGCGCTTTGCCATCACCATGCTCTCGTCCTTCCGCGGCTCGATCTGCCTCTACCAGGGCGAGGAACTGGGCCTTCAAGAGGCCGAGATCGCGTTCGAGGACCTGACCGATCCCTATGGCATCCGCTTCTGGCCGGGCTACAAGGGGCGCGACGGATGCCGCACGCCGATGGTCTGGGAGCGCGAGGCGCCCAATGCGGGGTTCTCGCAGGCGCCACGAACCTGGCTGCCGGTTCCCGACAGCCACCGCCTGCACGCGGTGGATTGGCAGGAGCACCTGAGCGGATCCATTCTTTCCCATTACCGTGAGACTTTGGCATTCCGGAAGTCGCATCGGAGCCTGATTGACGGGCCGATGACATTCCTGGAGACCAATGGCGATCTGTTGGCCTTCATCCGGGGCGAGGGCAGCGAGCGGTTCCTGTTCGTCTTCAATCTTGATCGGAAACCCGCGCAATGGACGCCGCCATCCGATCTCAGGATCGCCGACGAGATCCGGCTGCATGGCTTTGCGCCCGGTCATGAGGGCGGAACCGTCATGCTGTCCGGTCTCGACGCCTTCTGCGCCCGGCTTGGCTGATCCCGGTCAGGGACAGGACTCTGCGGGTCGACTTTCGACCTAACGCGCGTCGCATTCATCCGGATTCAGGTGACGCGCGTTAACCTTTTGGATTTGCATGTTGTTATCGCAAAACCGCTGCGCACTTTTGCGCGACATGCATTAGGGATCGATGATCTCGAAGGCGTCGACGTCGATCATGCCGCGGTCGGAGATCTTGAGATGCGGGATCACCGGGAGCGGCAGGAAGGCCAGTTGCAGGAAGGGCTCGTCCAGCGTGCCGCCCAGCGATTTCGCCGCCTTGCGCAAGGGGATCAGCGTCTCCCGCACCCATTCATAGGGCTGGTCGCTCATCAGGCCGGCGACGGGCAGGGCGATTTCGGCGACGACGTTGCCGCCTTCGGCCACGACGAAGCCGCCGCGGATCTCGCTCAGGCGGTTGGCGGCGGCCGCCATGTCCGCCTCGCTCGCGCCGACGACGCAGATATTGTGGCTGTCGTGACCGACCGTGGAGGCGATGGCGCCGCGCTTGAGGCCAAAGCCCTGGACGAAGCCCGTGGCGATGTTGCCGTTCCTGCCGTGACGTTCGATCACCGCGATCTTGAGGATGTCGCGGGAGAGATCGACCTGTTTTTCGCCGTTGTCGATGGAGAGATCCAGATCGCGCCGTTCGGTGATGATCTTGCCGGGGATGATGCCGATCACCGGGGTCTGGCTGCGATTCTTGCGCACGGTGAAGGAGGCGGCCTCGACTTTTGGCGCGCGCACACTGTCGGTGCCCACAAGCGCGGTTTCAGCGCGGCTGGCGAACAGCGCGTCGGTGACAAGGCGGCCGGCGGAGAACACCATTTGGGCGTTGCACGCCTCCAGGCTGTCGACCACCACCAGGTCGGCACGCCAGCCTGGCGCCACCAGGCCGCGGTCCCGGAGACCGAAGGCCCGGGCGGCCGAGATCGAGGCGGCGCGGTAGATCGCCAGCGGCTCGACGCCCTTCGAGATCGCGTGGCGGATCATGTAGTCGAGATGGCCATGCTCGGCGATGTCGAGCGGGTTGCGGTCGTCTGTGCACAGCGCCAGGAACGGCGAATTGCGCTCGGTGATGATCGGGATGAGCGCGTCGAGATCGCGCGACACCGAGCCCTCCCGCACCAGCACATGCATGCCCTTGGACATCTTCTCGAGCGCTTCCTCGGCGGTGGTGGATTCATGCTCGGTGCGGATGCCGGCTGCGAGATAGCCGTTCAGGCCGAGCCCGCGCAGAAGCGGCGCGTGGCCGTCGATGTGTCCGCCCTGGAAGGCTTCGAGCTTGGCCATGCAGGCGGGATCGCGGGCGAGCACGCCGGGGAAGTTCATGAATTCGGCCAGCCCGATCACCTGGGGATGGACGCGAAACGGCAGCAGATCGTCGATATCGAGCCGGGCGCCCGCGGTTTCGAGATGGGTCGCGGGCACGCAACTCGACAGCTGCACGCGGATGTCCATGATGGTCTGGACCGCACAGTCGAGGAAATAACGGATCCCGGCCGCGCCGATGACATTGGCGATCTCGTGCGGATCGCAGATCGCCGTGGTGACGCCGCGCGGCAGCACGCAACGGTCGAACTCGTGCGGCGTGACCAGCGAACTCTCGATGTGCAGATGGGTGTCGATGAACCCGGGCACGACGATCCTGCCGGAAATGTCGATCTCCCGTACGCCGGAATAGCTTTCGAGCGTGCCGACAATGCGGTCACCACAGATGGCGATATCGCCGTCACGCAACGCGCCGGTGGTGAGATCGAACAGCCTGCCGCCCTTGAGCACGATGTCGGCCGGCATCGTGCCCTGGCCCTGGTCGATCATGTCGCCAAGTCTGTTGGTCATGGCTGCTCCCCTTGCTGTGGTCCCGAATCAAAACCGGCCGGCTTTTGGGCCGGCCGGTCTAGTCTACCTCAAAAGGGCGATTACATCGCGTCGGTGATGGCCGACGTCCAGGCGCCTTCCGGCTCCTTGGTGATGATGCCCTGGTCAAGAAGCGCCTGGGCGGTCCGCTCATAGGCTTCCGGGATCAGCTTGGCATCGGGCTCGTCGATCAGCTTGGCCACTTCGCCCATCATCCGCACCTGGTGGTTCTCGTCCTGGCCGCCATTGTCCATGACGATCGAGGCAGCCTCTTCCGGGTTGGCGATGGCGTATTCCCAGCCCTTCATCGAGGCCTTGACGAACCGGACCATCTTTTCGGCGAAGGCCGGATCGGCGAGGTCATCTTCCATCGCGTAGAGGCCGTCTTCGAGCAGGTCGTTGCCCATTTCGGAGTAGTTGAAGACGATCAGGTCTTCCGGCTTGTAGCCGGCGTCGATCAGCTGCCAGTACTCGTTGTAGGTCATGACCGAGATGCAGTCTGCCTGCTTCTGGATCAGCGGCTGCACGTCAAAGCTCTGCTTGAGCACGGTCACGCCATCGGGTCCGCCATCGGTGGACAGTCCGAGCTTGTTCATCCAGGCGTAGAACGGATACTCATTGCCGAAGAACCAGACGCCGAGCGTGTGGCCCTTGAAGTCGGCTTCGGTCTTGATCGGCCCGTCGGCGGGGCAGACGAGCTGCATGCCGGCCTTCTTGAAGGGCTGGGCGATGTTGACGAGGCCCACGCCCTTCTCGCGCGCGGCGAGAGCGCCGCCCATCCAGTCGACGATGACATCGGCGCCGCCGCCGGCGATCACCTGCTCGGGCGCGATGTCCGGGCCGCCCGGCTTGATCTCGACATCGAGACCGGCCTCTTCGTAGAAGCCCTTGTCCTGGGCGACGTAATAGCCTGCAAACTGGGACTGGGCGACCCATTTGAGCTGCAGGGTCACCTCGTCGGCGGCATGGGCCGCACCCGCCATCAAGGTCATGGCGAGTGCCAGTGTCATTCCGATTGTTTTTTTCATTGACGTTCTCCTCTGGTTAAGGCTCCGGTCGATCACCTGCGATAGCTCGGATGCCAGAATGTGACGGTGCGCTCGAGAAGTGCAAGCGCCCCATAAAACAGGGACCCGACAACAGCCGCAAGGGCGATCTCGGCCCAGACCATGTCAAGGTTCATCCGACCCACTTCGGTCGAAATGCGAAAGCCCATGCCGACGACCGGCGTGCCGAAGAACTCCGCCACGATGGCGCCGATCAGCGCGAGCGTCGAGTTGATCTTGAGGGCATTGAAGATGAAAGGCATCGCGGCCTGTAGCCGCAGCTTGAGGAGCACCTGCCAGTGGGTGGCGCCATAGGTGCGCATCAGGTCGCGCTCCATGTCGCCGCTCGCGGCGAGGCCCGCGAGCGTGTTCACCAGCATCGGGAAGAAGGTCATGACGATCACGACCGCGGCCTTGGACTGCCAGTCGAAACCGAACCAGATCACCATGATCGGCGCGATGCCGATCATCGGCAGCGCCGAGACCATGTTGCCGATCGGCAGCAGGCCATTGGCGAAGAAGCGGAACCGGTCGGCAAGGATGGCGACCAGGAATCCGGTCAGCGATCCGACCACGTAACCGAACAGCACCGCCTTGAGCACGGTCTGGCGGAAGTCGGCGGCGAGGATCGGCAGCGAGTTGCCGATCCGCACCCCTATGGCCGAGGGCGGCGGCAGCAGCACAAAGGGAACGCCCGCGCCCCGCACGGTGCATTCCCACAGGATCAGAACCCAGATGCCGAACAGGGCAGGCACGGTGATGGCCACAATCCCCATGAACTGGCCATTGCTTCTGCCGTCGCCCGACAGCACGCTGACCAGCCGCCAGGCCAGAAGCCAGGCAGCCGCCAGGCTTGTGAAATACCCGGCGGTCGCCGTGCCCGTGGCCTCGGCCAGACCGGCGATCAGCAAGGCAGCCGCCCCGAAGCTTGCCACCATGAGAACCAGCGCTTCCAGGCCAGTCGGCAGGCGCAGCATCGACAAAACAGCGCCCGCGGCCAGCATCACTGCCACGATGATGGAAAACGACGCGCTCATGCCGGCGGTATAGGGCAGGGCGGTGAGGCTCGCCACGGCTGCGATCAGGGCCGCGAGCGCCTGCCAGTTGGGTCGGAACGCGGTCATGGCTGTTTCGCTCCCATCCGGGCATTGACCAGGCGTCCGGTCATGTCGACCAGAGTCACGAGCAGGATGGCGACGATCGATCCGGCGATCAGGGCAGCGAAGATGTCGATGGTCTGGCTGTAGTAGGAGCCGGCGAGAAGCTTGGAGCCGATGCCGGCCACCGCGCCGGTGGGCAGTTCGCCGACAATGGCACCGATCAGCGAAGCGGCGATGGCGACCTTCATCGAGGCGAAGAAGAACGGCACCGAGGCGGGAATTCTGAGTTTCCACAGGAGCTGCATCCTGGTGGCGGAATAGGTCCGCATCAGGTCGAGATGGAGCACATCGGGCGAGCGCAGGCCCTTGACCATGCCGACGGCGACCGGGAAGAACGACAGATAGGTCGAGATCAACGCCTTGGGCAGCAGCCCGGTGACGCCGATGGCCGACAGCAGCACGATGATCATCGGCGCCACTGCCAGGATTGGAATGGTCTGCGAGGTGATGATCCAGGGCAGAAGCGACCGGTCGAGCGCCGGAATATGGACAATGCCGATGGCGATGGCGACGCCCAGCGCCGTGCCCATGGCAAAGCCCAGCAGCGTGGCCGAAAGCGTGATCCAGGCGTGATAGACGAGGCTCCGTTTCGACCAGGGCTTGACCGTCAGCGTGTTCTTCCACAGGTTCTCGGCCACCTGATGCGGCGCGGGCATGGTCGGTTTGGGCTGGGTCATGGTCTTCATCAGGAATTCGGTCGCCGTGCGGGTCTCGCCGGCGCGCCGGTCGAAATCGCGCTGGAACGGCGCGTTCATCGAATAGGCGGCGATGTACCAGGCGATCAGGATCACCAGCAGGATCGAGCCGACCGGAAACAGCCGGTCCCTGAGGAAGCTCCCACCGCTCATCCCTGTCTCCCCTGCGGCCAGACAATCAGCGTGACGGCAACGATGCCGAGCGTGATACCGCCAAGTTGCATGTTGGTCGGCCGTTCGCCGAAGATCAACAGGCCGACGATATTGATAAGCACCAGTTGCAGCACGGCCGACAGCGACATGGCCACCGCCAGCCCGCTTTCCTTCATCAGCCGCACCATCATCAGGTTGCCGACGGAATAGAGCCCGATGGCGAGCGCCAGGAGCCAGACCGAGGGCCGGTCGACATAGATCCTGAGGCTGCTGGCGGCCGCGAGGAACACGGCCATGGCGCCTGCGAGCCAGATCATCAGCGAGGTGCTCATCATGTGGAGGCTCCCTGCCAGCGCATTAGCAAGGTCGGCACGCCCTCGGGTGTCTTGTCGTTGCGGCTCTCGGGCACTTCGACGAGGCCTTCGCGATGGTAAAAACGTGAGGCATCCGCATTGGGTTCGAAGACGGTCAGTTCGAAGCCCTGCGGCCGCGCCTCTTTGGCGGCGTCGAGCAGGGCTTTGCCCAGGCCCTTGCCCTGGGCGTGCGGACGCAGATAGAGCGCGTGAATGAAGCCTGCCTGATGATCCATCGACAGATAGCCGATGATTGCATCCTCGTCTTCGGCCACGAAGATGGTGCGTTTGTCGAGAAGCGCCGGGCTGTACATGTCACGGATCGCGTCATGGTCGATGACGCGGGGCAGCCAGTCGGTTGCTGCGTCCATGTAGTCATTGATGATGGCTGCGCAGGCCGGCAGATCGGGGACGGTCGCGCGCCGAACGCCGACTGTGTCGCAGGCTTTGCGGGCGGCACTATTCATCATAGCTGTGCCCCGCCTTCAGCCCTTCGCGCACCTGGTGGGCGATCTTCAAGAATTCCGGCGTCTCGCGGATGTCGAGCGGCCGGTCGGCTCCCAGGTCGCACTCGATGATCTCGTGGATGCGGCCGGGCCGGGGGCTCATCACCACGATCCTTGTCGACAGGAACACGGCCTCGGGGATCGAATGGGTGACGAAGACCACGGTCTTTTTCGTCTTGGCCCAGAGTTTGAGCAACTGTTCGTTCAAATGGTCGCGGACGATCTCGTCGAGCGCGCCGAAGGGCTCGTCCATCAGCAGCATCGCCGGCTCGACGGCGAGCGCGCGGGCGATGGAGGCGCGCTGCTGCATGCCGCCCGAGAGCTGCCAGGGGAATTTCTTCTCGAAGCCCGCGAGATTGACCAGTTCGAGATTGCTGGCGATGCGGCTCTTCCGGGTGGCGGCGTCGAGCCCCATCACCTCGAGCGGCAGGCCGACATTCTTCTCGATGGTCCGCCAGGGCAGGAGCGCCGCCTGCTGGAACACATAGCCATAGGCGCGCTTGAGCCGCGCTTCCTCCGGCGTCATGCCGTTGACGCTGACCTTGCCGCCGGTGGGCTTTTCGAGATCGGCGATGACGCGCAGCAACGTGGTCTTGCCGCAGCCCGACGGCCCGATCAGCGAGACGAACTCGCCCTCGGCAATGTCGAGCGTGATGTCCTTGAGCGCATGCACGGGCCCGTCATTGGTCTCGAAGGTGAGGTCCAGATTCTGGGCGGAAATGACTGTCTCAGGCATGAAATGCTGCTTTTTGTTTCATTGTGTTCCCCAATATGTTCGTCATGCCGGACCTTGTCATAGTCTGCAAGTTCTGTGCCGGATCACACCCCGCTCGCCGGAATGCCGGAGCGCTCCACCTTCCTTGGCGAAGTGAGTTCCTTCCAGGTCGACAGGGCCTTGTTGGTCGGCGTCACCGGTTCGCGGGCGACGAATTTGCCGTGGCCTTCCTGGGTCCGAATCTCGCCGTCATGCACGGCGACATGGCCGCGGGTGAGCGTGTAGCGCGGCAGGCCCTTGACGTGCTTGCCCTCGAAGACGTTGTAGTCGATCGCCGACTGCTGCGCCGAGGCGGTGATGGTCTTGGACTTCTCCGGGTCCCAGACCACCAGATCGGCATCGGCGCCGACCAGCACTGCGCCCTTCTTCGGATAGCAGTTCAAAATCTTGGCGATGTTGGTCGAGGTGACGGCGACGAACTCGTTCATGGTCAGCCGTCCGGTGGCCACACCATAGGTCCACAGCATCGGCATGCGGTCCTCGAGACCGCCGGTGCCGTTCGGGATCTTGGTGAAATCGCCGACGCCGAAGCGCTTCTGCTCGGTGGTAAAGGCGCAATGGTCGGTGGCGACCACCTGCAGCGATCCGGCGGACAGTCCGGCCCACAGCGAATCCTGGTGCAGCTTGTTGCGGAAGGGCGGGCTCATCACCCGGCGCGCGGCGTGGTCCCAGTCGGGATGGGCATATTCGCTCTCATCGAGCGTGAGATGCTGGATCAGCGGCTCGCCCCAGACGCGCATGCCCTTCTGGCGGGCGCGGCGGATCGCCTCGTGGCTCTGCTCGCAGGAGGTGTGCACCACGTAAAGCGGGGTTCCGGCCATGTCGGCGATCATGATGGCGCGGTTGGTGGCTTCGCCCTCGACTTCCGCCGGCCGCGAATAGGCGTGCGCCTCCGGGCCGTTGTTGCCCTCGGCGAGCAGTTTCTGCTGGAGCTGCGCCACCACGTCGCCGTTTTCGGCGTGAACCAGCGCGATGCCACCCAGTTCGCCGATGCGGCTGAAAGAGGCGTACATCTCGTCGTCATCGACCATCAGCGCGCCCTTGTAGGCCATGAAGTGCTTGAAGGTGGTGATGCCCTTGTCCTTGACCACAGTCTCCATCTCGTTGAACACCTGCTCGCCCCACCAGGTGATCGCCATGTGGAAGGAATAGTCGCAATTGGCCCGGGTCGACTTGTTGTCCCACATGGTGAGCGCCTCAAGCAGCGACTGGCCTGGGGCGGGGAGCGCGAAATCGATCACCATGGTAGTGCCGCCCGAAAGTGCTGCGCGGGTGCCGCTTTCGAAATCGTCGCTGGAATAGGTGCCCATGAACGGCATCTCGAGATGGGTGTGCGGGTCGATGCCGCCCGGCATGACATAGCAGCCGGTGGCGTCGAGCGCGGTGTCGCCCATCAGATTGGGGCCGATGGCTGTAATGACGCCGTTCTCGATCATCACGTCCGCCTTGTAGGTCAGGTCGGCGGTGACAATGGTTCCGTTCTTGATGACTGTGGTGCTCATGATGGTGCTCCCCGGTGAAGGCGATGGTTTGCTCCCTCTCCCCGTCGGGGAGAGGGATAGGAAGGCACTGCGAAGCGAAGCTGAGCAGATGCCTGAGTTGGGTGAGGGGGCTCGAGGCGCCCTTCAAGTGCGGCAAGGATCGTTTCCAAAACTGCGCCGCGCTCGAACACGACTTCGTCGTTCCAGAACCTCAGCACGCTGTAGCCGTTCTGTGTCAGCCAGGTCGTGCGCCGTGCATCGCTGGCCTCGTTCAGGGCGTGGTGGCTGCCGTCGAGTTCAACGATCAGCTTCTCGGTGCGACAACAGAAATCGCAGATATAGGATCCGATGCAGACCTGCCGGGAGAAGCGGTATCCGTTCAGAAGGCGGTTGCGAAGTTCGTTCCAGAGCCAGTGTTCTGCATCGGTGGGCTGTTTGCGCATGTTGCGCGCCAAGGCTTTGGTCGCGGGCATCGGTTTCGGGGCCGAGACCCGCTCACCCGGTCGCCGCGTTGCGGCGCCCGACCTCTCCCCGGGGGGGAGAGGTGCTTGGCCTCTGGCGCTGGGCGGTTTCGCAATCATTTCGCTGATCTAGCCCTCGCGATCACTCGGCATAACCCGGGTTCTCCCGGTCGAGCACCAGTTTCATTTCCTCGAAATGCGAGTACTCGGCGTCCTTGTAGACGTCCCATTCCCGCGCCACGGATTCGGCGAGCTCGTCGCTCATCACGTTGAGCGGCTGGCCGGTGGAATAGGCGAGCACCATGGTCCGCGCCGCGCGTTCGAGGTGGTACATGGCGTCGAAGGCCTCGGCCACGGTTGGCGCCACGGTAGTGACGCCGTGGTTGGCCATCATCACCACGGAATGATTGCCGACTGTGGCGGCGATGCGTTCGCCCTCGGCTTCCTCTGAGGCGATGCCGCCGAAGCTCATGTCCATGGCCATGCGGTTGAAGAAGCGCGCGGTGACCTGGTCGATCGGCTTGATCGACGGGTCCTTGAGCGTGGCGAGCGTGGTGGCGTAGGGCGGATGCAGGTGCAGCGCCACCCGCGCATGCGGCACGTTGCGGTGGATGGCCGAATGGATCGACCAGGCTGAGGGATCGGGCGCATCCGACCGCTTCATCGTGTCGGGATCGTCGGCGTCGACCAGCAGCAACTCGCTGGCCTTCGCGCGGGAGAAATGCTTCCAGCGCGGATTGACCAGGAACTTTTTCCCGTCGGGCGAGACGGCGGCGGAGAAATGATTGGCGACGCCCTCGTGCCAGTCGTAATAGGCGGCGAGGCGGAGCGCGGCGGCGAGATCGATGCGCAACTGCCGTTCGTCGGGCTCGACTGCGGGTCGCAGGGAATGAATTTCAGCCATGATTGTGTCCTCGCGTGAGATGGCGTGCACAGTTCGGATGCGATGATGCTATCACGCCGGGCCGGATCGTGCCTGCGAAGGCGCGGGCGCCGGATGCACTTGCCGGGCTTCGCAGCCGTGCGGGCAGGTAGGGCGAAGGGAGTTGGGTAGAGGTCGGCCCGAGCAGGGCCGGGCGGTTCCGACGCTGTTCAGACGTCGACCAACCCGAGCCGCTTTTCGATGTGGGAAACGCGTTCATCCATCCGGTCGAGCCGGTTGGACAGGTTGGCATACTGCATTTCGATAATGCCGAGCCGACCTTTGATTTCCCGCAGGTCTTCCGAATGCTTGTCCTGCGTCGCGCGGATGGCGCGAAGATGCTCAAGCACGAGGTTTTCGGTCGACGGCGACATGGCCGTGGCTCCAGAGGTCTGACAATGTCCCAATATAAGGCCATCCGCGCTATTCCACCACCCCGGCAGTCTCCACCACCGCATGCATCAACACGTCTGCGCCGGCGGCCGCCCATTCCTTGGTGATTTCCTCGGCCTCGTTGTGCGACAGGCCGTCGACGCAGGGGCACATGACCATGGCGGTCGGCGCCACGCGGTTGATCCAGCAGGCCTCGTGGCCGGCGCCGGAGATGATGTCCATGTGCGAGTAGCCCAGCCGCTCCGCGGCGTCGCGGACGGCCTTGACGCAATCATGATCGAATTCCGGCGGGTCGAACTGGCCGACGATCTCGGACTCGAACTCCAGGCCGAGATCGGCGCAGAGTTTCGGCGCCTCCGCCATCAGCCGCTCGGCCATGCCGTTCAGCGTGTCGATCTCATGGCTGCGGAAGTCGATGGTGAAGACCACCTTGCCGGGAATGATGTTGCGGGAATTGGGGTAGACGTCGATGTGGCCGATGGCGCCCACGGCGTTCGGCGCATTGTCCATGGCGATCCGGTGCACCAGCTCGGTGATCTGGGCCAGCCCGCGGCCGGCGTTCCTGCGCATCGGCATCGGGGTCGAGCCGGTGTGGCTTTCCTTGCCGGTCACGGTGCACTGGATCCAGCGCAGGCCCTGGCCGTGGGTGACGACGCCGATGTCCTTTCCTTGCGCTTCCAGGATCGGGCCCTGTTCGATATGCAGCTCGAACAGCGCATGCATCTTCCTCGCGCCCACTTCCTCGTCGCCCTTCCAGCCGATGCGTTCCAGCTCGTCGCCGAAGCGCTTGCCCTTGGCGTCGGTCCGGTCATAGGCCCAGTCCTGCTCAAGCACGCCGGCGAAGACGCCCGAGGCGAGCATGGCGGGGGCAAAGCGCGTGCCTTCCTCGTTGGTCCAGTTGACCACCACGATCGGATGTTTCGTCCTGATGTCGAGGTCGTTCAGGGTGCGGACCAGCTCGAGCCCGCCCAGCACGCCGAGCACGCCGTCATACTTGCCGCCCGTCGGCTGGGTGTCGAGGTGGGAGCCGACATAGACCGGCAGGGCGTCGGGATCGGTGCCGGGCCGGGTCATGAACATGTTGCCCATGGTGTCGACGCCCATGGTCATGCCTGCGTCCTCGCACCAGCGCTGGAACAGCTTGCGGCCCTCGCCGTCCTCGTCGGTAAGGGTCTGGCGGTTGTTGCCGCCGGCAACGCCGGGGCCGATCTTCGCCATCTCCATGAGCGAATCCCACAGCCGGTCGGCGTTGATGCGGAGGTTGGCGGCGGGTGCGGACATGGTGGTCTCCTCAATTAAATATCATTCCAATCAGGCGCCCTAGTCCAAATATTATTGCCGCAGTTATGCCTTGCGTCACGACAATAAAAACTGTGGCTTTAAGGACGCCCCTTTGTTGTATATCCGCCATCATGGAGTGGGATCTGGCGAAATAGTAGATAAATGATCCAAAAAACGTTCCTACGCCGATAGTCCAAACCCATGACCACTCAGCAAAGCCTCCGTACGCAATTATAATGGCCCAAGGTACGCCTATGATCTCCATAATCAGCTCGGGAAGGTGAAGACTGCGCCGGACTTGATGCCGTTGGGCCAGCGCGAGGTGATGGTCTTGAGGCGGGTGTAGAAGCGCACGCCCTCGGGGCCGTAGATCGAGTGGTCGCCGAACAGCGAGCGCTTCCAGCCGCCGAAGGAATGGTAGGCGACCGGCACCGGGATCGGCACGTTGATTCCGACCATGCCGACCTCGATGGCATCGGAGAAGGCGCGGGCGGCGTCGCCGTCGCGGGTGAAGATCGCGGTGCCGTTGCCGTATTCGTGGTCGTTGATCATCTTGACCGCGTCGTCGAAGCTGCCGGCGCGGACGACCGAGAGCACGGGGCCGAAGATCTCTTCCTTGTAGATGGTCATGTCGGTGGTGACGCGGTCAAACAGCGTGCCGCCGACGAAATAGCCGTTCTCGTAGCCCTGCAGCGAGAAGCCGCGGCCGTCGACCACAAGCTCGGCGCCTTCGCTCACGCCCTGGTCGATGTAGCCCAGCACCTTCTGCTGGTGCATCTTGGTGACCACCGGGCCCATTTCGGCGCTGTCGTCTGTGGCAGGGCCGATCTTCAGCGCCTCGACGCGGGGCTTGAGTTTCGCTACCAGCGCATCGGCGGTCTTCTCGCCGACGGGAACGGCGACCGAGATCGCCATGCAGCGCTCGCCGGCGGAGCCATAGCCCGCGCCCATCAGCGCGTCGGCGGCCTGGTCCATGTCGGCGTCGGGCATGATCACCATGTGGTTCTTGGCCCCGCCCAAGGCCTGGACTCGCTTGCCGTTGGCGGTGCCGCGCGAATAGACATACTGCGCGATGGGCGTGGAGCCGACGAAGCTCACGGCCTTGACGTCCGCGTGGTCGAGCAGCGTGTCGACGGCTAGCTTGTCGCCATGGACGACGTTGAGCACGCCGTCGGGAAAGCCCGCTTCCTGGAACAGTTTCCAGGCCAGCATCGGCGCGGAGGGATCGCGCTCGGAGGGTTTGAGTACGAAGGTGTTCCCGCAGGCGATTGCGATCGGATACATCCACATCGGCACCATGGCCGGGAAATTGAACGGGGTGATGCCGGCGACGACGCCCAGCGGCTGGCGGTCGGCGATGGAATCGACGCCCGGGCCGACATTGCGGGAAAAGTCGCCCTTGAGCAGATTGGGGATGCCGCAGGCGAACTCCACCACCTCGATGCCGCGGGTGACTTCGCCCAGCGCGTCGTCATGGGTCTTGCCGTGCTCGCGGCTGATCTCGCGGGCAATGTCGGCCGCATGGCGGTCGAGCAGTTCCTTGAACTTGAACATGAAGCGCGCGCGCTTCAAGGGCGGCATCGCGCCCCAGGCCGGTTGCGCAGCCTTGGCGGAGGCCACCGCGGCGTTGATTTCTTCCACCGTCGACAGCGGTAGGTCTGCGATCTGTTCGCCGGTGGCAGGGTTGAACACCGGGGAGCGGCGGTCGGAGCCGGAAATGACGAGCTTGCCGCCGATGGCGTTTTCGATGATCTGCATGGTCATGCCAGTCCCTTGAGCACTTTGCGGAGTTTTTCGAACAGTTCGTCGATCTGGTCCTTCGAGATGATCAGCGGCGGCGACAGCGCGATGATGTCGCCGGTGGTGCGGATCAGCAATCCGTCCTCAAAGGCCGTGAGGAAGGCCGAGAAGGCGCGCTTGGTCGGCTCGCCGGCGATCGGCTCGAGCTCGATGGCGCCGATCAGGCCGGTGTTGCGGATGTCGATGACGTGCGGGCAGTCTCTCAGCGAATGCAGCTGTTCTTCCCAGTAGGGCGCAAGGTCGGCGGCGCGGGTCAGCAGGCCCTCTTCCTTGTAGGTGTCGAGCGTGGCGAGCGCTGCGGCCGAGGCGATCGGGTTGCCCGAATAGGTGTAGCCGTGGAAGAACTCGATCAGATGTTCCGGGCCGGTCATGAAGGCGTCGTGGATTTCGGAGGTGACGAACACCGCGCCCATCGGAATAACCCCATTGGTCAGGCCCTTGGCTGAGGTGATCATGTCAGGCATGACGTCGTAATGCTGGGCTGCAAACGGCGCGCCGAGGCGGCCGTAGCCGGTGATGACCTCGTCGAAGATCAGCAGGATGCCGTGCCTGGTGCAGATCTCGCGCAGTTTCTTGAGATACCCCTTCGGCGGGATCAGCACGCCGGTGGAGCCCGCCACCGGCTCGACGATGACGGCGGCGATGGTGGAGGCGTCATGCAGGGTGACGATGCGCTCGAGCTCGGAGGCGATGTCGCCGCCATGCTCGGGCTGCCCCTTGGTGAAGGCGTTCTGCGCCGGCAGATGGGTGTGCGGCATGTGGTCGACGCCGGTGAGCAGCGTTCCGAACATCTTGCGGTTGGAGACGATGCCGCCGACCGAGATGCCGCCGAAATTGACGCCGTGATAGCCGCGCTCGCGGCCGATCAGCCGGAAGCGGCCGCCATTGCCCTTGGCGCGGTGATAGGCGAGCGCAACTTTCAGAGCGGTCTCGACCGCTTCCGAGCCGGAATTGGTGAACAGCACATGGTTCATGCCCTCGGGCGCAATGTCGACCAGCCGGTTGGCGAGTTCGAACGCCTTCGGGTGTCCCATCTGGAAGGCCGGCGCATACTCGAGCTCCCCCGCCTGCTCAGCAATCGCCTCGGTGATCTTGGGGCGGCAATGGCCGGCGTTGACGCACCACAGGCCTGCCGTCCCGTCGAGGATCTGGCGGCCGTCGGAGGCGGTGAAGTGCATGTCCTTGGCGCCCACCAGCATGCGCGGGTTCTGCTTGAACTGGCGGTTGGCGGTAAACGGCATCCAGAAGGCACGGAGGTCGTTGGGGGTTGTGTTGAGCCGGTTCGACATGGCTGGTGCGCCTCCCTGACGCAAGGGTTTCCCGATCCTTCAGTCAGACGCCATTTTGAAGGCTTTGTTTCCGCACAAAAGCTGTGGTACGAAATCTTGACTGTTTGATAAAACTCTAACAGGGCCAATCAGCCGGTCAAGGTCAATTCGCCCCACCTGATATCAGGCGGCCAATGGCACCGGCGGCTGAACAGGCGCGAAGGAATGCAGTTGAAAGCACGGGCCACGGAAACCCAGCGCAAGACGCGCATCCAGATCGAGAACGAGGAGAAGATCCTCGACGCGGCGCTGGAGGAATTTTCGGTTCACGGATTTCGCGGGGCCACCATCGACCGCATCGCCGAGCATGCCGGCATGTCCAAGCCCAACCTCCTGTATTACTTCCGGCGCAAGCAGGACATCTACGAGGCGCTGATCGCGCGGCTGCTCGACACCTGGCTCGAGCCGCTGCGGGAACTCGACGCGGTGGGCGACCCGCTGCCGGAACTGCAATCCTATATCCGCCGCAAGCTCGAGATGGCGCGCGACTTTCCCCGCGAAAGCCGGCTGTTCGCCAACGAGATGCTGCAGGGCGCGCCGCGAATCAAGCGGCTGCTGGAAAGCGAGCTCAAACCGCTGGTCGACGAGAAGGCCGAGGTGCTGAAGGGGTGGATGAAGGCCGGGAAGATCAATCCGGTGGACCCCAGGCACCTGATCTTCTCGATCTGGTCGACCACGCAGCACTATGCCGATTTCGATGTGCAGGTGCAGGTCATCCTCGGCCCCGACCGGGGGGCGGGCGGCCGGTTCGAGGATGCGGCGCGCTATCTCGAGACGCTGTTTCTTGACGGGCTCAGGCCCAAGAGCTTGCGCACTGAAACGCCTCGGATCCACACTCCCTGAGCGGCTTGCGCTGTTTCAGGCGATCAGTCCCACCGCGCGGCGGGCTTCCTCGGTCCGGAGCGACATGTCGCCGCCATCGTAAGTGCGGGCCGCATCCGTCGTCAGCCAGGCGATGGCCTCGCCCACCCAGTCGGGCGAGATGTGCTGCGACCAGTCGAGCTGGCTCACCGGATTGACGCCGGAGGTCTTGATCGACCGCTGCATGTCGGTGGCCACCGTGCCGGGCGACAGGCCGACGACGCGGATGTTGTCGGCGGCGCATTCCGCATGGGCGCAGCGGGTGAGCGACAGCACGGCGGCCTTGGTGGCGCAGTAATGGCTCCAGCCTTCGAGCGCGGAGGAGGCTGCGCCCGAGGAGATGTTGATGATGACGCCACCGCCCTGCCGCTTCATGGGCGGGATGGCGGCGCGCAGGCCGTGATAGACGCCCTTGAAATTGATATCGACCACCTGGTCCCAGGCTTCGGGATCGGAGTCCTCGATGCGGGCGATCGGGTCGATCACGCCGGCATTGTTGACCAGGATATCGAGGCTGCCGAAGCTCTCGATCGCCAGATCGACCGCGTTCTCGACATCGACATACTGGGCCACGTCGCAGGTGACCGCCAGCGCCCGGTCGCCAATTTCCGCCGCGATCCGCGCGGTATCGCGCGTGGAGCGCGCCGCCAGAACCACATTGGCGCCGTAGCCCGCCATGATGCGGGCCGCCGCCTCGCCGATGCCGCGGCTCGCGCCGGTAATCAGGGCCGTCTTGCCGGTCAGATCGATGCTCATGTCTCATCTCCTTTTGCTGTTGTCTTGTTTGCAGGGGATGGCGGCGGCAATCAAGATGGGAATGTCTCGCCTGTCGGGAAAACCGACCGCGGAACAGGAGGGCAGGGCCCGGCGCTCATCCGGTGGGAACCAATCAAGAAAACTTGATATGTGGCTGGCCTTAGCCGCATCATTGCGCTAAGCGAGGCTCAGTCGATCGCCAGTGACACAGGAATTTCTCATGAGCATTGTCATTCATCACAATCCGGATTGCGGCACGTCCCGCAATGTTCTCGAAATCATCCGGGCCTTTGCGGAAGAACCGGTCATCATCGAGTATCTCAAGACCGGCTGGACGCTGGGCCAGTTGCAGGGCCTGTTCGCCGCCGCCGGGCTGACGCCGCGCGAGGCGCTGCGGGTGTCCAAGACCCCGGCCGAGGAGCTGGGTCTGACCGATCCGGCCGTCAGCGACGAGGCCATTCTTGCTGCCATGATCGAGCATCCGGTGCTGGTCAACCGGCCGATCGTCTGCACGCCGAAGGGCGTTAAGCTGTGCCGCCCGTCGGAAGCGGTGTTCGCGCTGCTCGATGTCGCACCGGGCGCCACCTACACCAAGGAAGACGGAGAGGTGATCACCGCGCCATGACAGACGAGATGCCGAATATCGCTCCGGACAGCTTTCACCTGCCGGACGCGGAGAGGCTGGCTCTGCCGGGCGAGGACGGGCATCCGCCCCGCGTGCTGATGCTCAGCGGATCGCTGCGCACGCGCTCTTACTCGCGGTTTCTCACCTTCGAGGCGAAGCGCGTGCTCGAGGCGCTGGGCGCCGAGGTGCGGGTGTTCGATCCCGCCGGCCTGCCGCTGGTTTCGGACGCGGCTGAAACACATCCCAAGGTTCTCGAGTTGCGGGAGGCGTCGCTCTGGTCGGAAGCACAGGTCTGGTGCTCGCCCGAGCGGCACGGCGCCATGACCGGGGTGATGAAGACGCAGATCGACTGGCTGCCGCTCGCGCCGATCGGCGGCGTTCGCCCGACGCAGGGGCGCACGCTGGCGCTGATGCAGGTCTGCGGCGGATCGCAAAGCTTCAACACGCTCAACCAGATGCGCATTCTCGGCCGCTGGATGCGGATGATCACCATCCCCAACCAGTCCTCGGTTCCCAAGGCCTTCACGGAGTTCGACGAGGACGGCCGGATGAAGCCCTCGCCCTATTACAACCGCATGGTCGACGTCATGGAAGAGCTGATCAAGTTTACGCTGCTCACGCGCGGACGCTCGGCCTACCTCGTGGACCGCTATTCCGAGCGGGTGGAAAGCGCCGAGGAACTGTCCAAGCGGGTCAACATGCGCTCGATCTAGCGGCTTTTCAGGCCTGGGCTTGGATGCGCTGCCGGCCGTCCGGGCTGCTGGATCCGGCCGAAGCGCGGGATTGTTGCTAGCGGTTGGACCAGATGGCGGCGATGTCGTCGGCCAAGGTCTGACCCGAAGCCTGCCGCCAGGTGTCCGGGGCAGCCTTTATGTAATCGACGAACTCAAGGTCGGATTCATACCGAAGCGCTGCGACCGCCACACGGTCCGGCAGGATGGTGCGGACTCCATAGATTTCCTGAACCGGCAGAGTGAGTTCGGGCATGACGCGATGAATGAGTTCTGTGCAGAAGGTGCAGTCGGGCGAGTCGACGTCAAACAGAAAATCGAAGTCCGTTCCGATCGCGTCGAAATAGGCCCGCGCCACCTGCCGGCGCCGCGCCGGGCTGCGCAGCGCCGGGCGGAGAATGGCCACCCGGTCGGTGTTGAGCACCACCGACGAGGGGGACAGGTGCACGCCCTTTGCGTCCGCCTCGATGAAAATCAGGTCCGCCCGGATCCCGGCTGCGTGCGGCTTGACTTCGGCAGAGGTCCAGACGCCGAGCTCCTCGAGCTCGGCTCGTGTCCCCAGATAGATCGCGGCGTGGCCGAACAATCCGGGAATCACCTGCCCGGACTTGCGGCCTTTCGAACTGACCAGGACAATGTCCAGCGGCCGGATTTCGGCGAGTATGGCTTTCTGCGCCGCCTGTTTCGATCTGAGATGGCCGCTCCGCCAGGTGATGTGACTGAGGACGGTGCCGAGCGGAGGCCCAATTGCGCGCGACACATCGACAAACCAGCGCGGGTAGTCCTCCATGTCGGTGCAGCACCGGGCAAGCGTGGGCTGCGACGATGTGTTGGCGGTCGGTCGCGAAGCGGACTGCGTGCATCCTTGGGCCGCCAGGATGAGCACAAGCAAGGTCATGAGGACGAGCGGGTTCAAGATGGGCACCGTTGTTTCCGGGCCAGCAGCACGGTGTGAAACCCGCAGTCCGGATCCTGCCTGGCGACCTGGATGATGCGGAGCCCCAGGCCTTTCAGGATCGCCTCATAGTCCGCCAGCGACAGGCTTGAATGGTAGACCGGCTCATCGCCGACATGGCCCGCCACCTCTCCGGCTTCGGGGCCGACGGTCAGCATCAGGGCGCCCTCCGACTCGAGATGCGACGCCAGCAAAACCAGTGCCGTGCGCTGCTCCTCCGGTGTCAGATGAAAGAAGCTGT
>NZ_JACIYP010000061.1 GCF_014359905.1 Hoeflea sp.
CCGGAAGGCACCGAAATGGTGATGCCGGGCGACAACATCTCGGCTGAAGTGGCGCTCATCGTGCCGATCGCGATGGAAGAAAAGCTGCGCTTCGCTATCCGCGAAGGCGGCCGCACCGTCGGCGCAGGGATTGTTGCATCCATCATTGAATGATGGCTGCATAAAACAATCCCGTGGCGAACCAACCGCTTCAAAGATGAGAAAACGCGCCGAAAGGCGCGTTTTCCATGAGCGGCGCCGGAATCCTTGCTTCGATCATTGAATAATCGATGGCGGCTGCTGCAAGTTGCTGACACACAGGATGACACTTCAAAGCGCGGGTCTTCGGGCCCGCGTTTTTGTTTGCCGCCCATGCGCCGGCCCAGGGATATTTGGCGCGAACGGCAAGGGCATGCATAGTGAGGAGGAAACCGGATAGCGGCGTCGGGGCCCTGGGATGCAGTTCACGCGACGATTTGCACTCATGGTCGCGCTGGCCGGGATTTCAGTGCCGTTGACTCTGGCGTCGTTGACCTTGGTGCAGGCCGCCGGCTGCCCGGAGCGCCCCTCCTGCGAGGGCTGCGGCTGCAAAGGTGGGCCCGGTTACCGGATCGATGCCACGGGCAAATGCGTGGGTTACAAGGCGCTCAAGGCAAAGTGCGGCGACCCGCCAACACTTCGGTGCACATTTGAAAATGCGCCTGGAACCGGGCTCAACAAGGACTGCGCGCTGGGCCGGACCGCCAAGGAACCCGATTGAAAGGTCCGCGCTATGGGGATCGACCTGTCGAATTCAGCGCCGGTGGCTCGGCTTCGGTTCGGTGGTGATTCCGGGCGTGCGCGTCGGCAATGGCGTCATCATCGCCGCACGAGCCGTGGTAACGGCCGACGTGCCCGACTATGCGATTGTCGCAGGCAATCCCGCGCGCCTGATCCGCATGCGCTTCACGGCCGATGTCATCACGCGGCTGCTGGGCATTGCCTGGTGGAATTGGGAGGTGGACAAGATAGAACGCAATATTGATGCCATCACCGGCGCCGATGTCGACGCGCTGCACCAGGCCACATAAAGGCCGAGATCGGGGGCAGGGGGCTTCAACACCACTCCTGGACCGGCGGAGAGTGCGCGGGCAAACCGCGCCGCGCCGGCATCATGGGCAGAAAATGACGGTGGCGCCGACAAAGCCGTCACTTCTTTGTTGCATTCCCCGTGCATTTGACGCTATCAGGTCCGCCACCAGCCTAGGGGTATAGCTCAGTTGGTAGAGCGACGGTCTCCAAAACCGTAGGTCGCAGGTTCGAGTCCTGCTGCCCCTGCCAGCCGGACTCTCCGGCTTGGCGATACCATGGCGGGTGTAAACCAGATGGACCGAGAGCAAGCCTCGGGCCAGATGGCCGGTATTTCGATAAAAAAGCCCGATCCCCCTTGTGATTTCAAGAATCGGGCTTTATGTAGACGTTAACAGACACGCGGTGTGTGGGGCTGGGATACCGGCCTTACGCGCCGTATAAGCGTGGACAGACAATGGCATCAAAAACAAATCCGTTTACGTTCCTCCAGCAGGTTCGGGCTGAAACTGCGAAAGTGAAGTGGCCGTCGCGCCGCGAGACCTCGATCTCGACCATCATGGTTCTGGTGATGGTGCTGCTGGCCTCCATTTTCTTTTTTGCAGCCGACCAGGCATTGGGCTGGGCGATTTCGCTCATCCTGAATGCCGGCGCTTGAGGCGGGGGAAAAAATGACTGCACGTTGGTACATCGTTCACGCCTATTCGAATTTCGAAAAGAAGGTTGCCGAATCGATCGAGGAGCAGGCGCGCCAAAAGGGCTTGAGCCATCTCTTTGAAAAGATCCTGGTGCCCGTCGAGAAGGTTGTCGAAGTTCGTCGCGGCCGCAAGGTCGACGCCGAGCGCAAGTTCTTCCCTGGTTATGTGATGGTGCGCGCCGATCTGACCGACGAGGCGTTCCACCTGATCAAGAACACGCCGAAGGTCACCGGCTTCCTGGGCAGCGATTCCAAGCCTGTTCCGATTCCGGACTCAGAGGCTGAGCGCATTCTGATGCAGGTTCAGGAAGGCGTCGAGCGGCCCAAGCCCTCGATCGCTTTCGAAATCGGCGAACAGGTGCGGGTGTCCGACGGCCCCTTTGCCTCGTTCAATGGAACCGTGCAGGAAGTCGACGAAGAGCGGTCGCGCCTCAAGGTCGAGGTGTCGATCTTTGGCCGGGCCACCCCGGTCGAGCTCGAATACAGTCAGGTCGAGAAGGTCTGACAAGAGTTTACCCGGCCCGCGCTTTCGTCACGAAGGTGCGGACGGGTTTTTGCATTGCCGGGATGCCTGGCAATGTAACGCGCGTGGGAGGCGAGCAGGCTGAAGCCGGCCTGTCAGACCGAACCACGCAACCGCAGCCGCCGGGTATCCCGGCATGAAACGGCGCTGAGGCGCTGTTGTAAAGAGAGGCAGAGAGAAAATGGCTAAGAAAGTTGCAGGCCAGCTCAAGCTGCAGGTGAAGGCCGCATCGGCGACTCCGTCGCCCCCGATCGGTCCGGCACTTGGTCAGCGCGGCATCAACATCATGGAATTCTGCAAGGCGTTCAATGCCGCCACGCAGGAAATGGAAAAGGGAATGCCGATCCCGGTCGTCATCACCTACTACCAGGACAAATCCTTCACCTTCATGATGAAGAAGCCCCCCGTGAGCTACTTCCTCAAGAAGGAAGCCAAGCTGACGTCCGGCTCCAAGACGCCGGGCAAGGAAGTTGCCGGTTCGATCACGCGTGACCAGGTCCGCACGATCGCAGAAGCAAAGATGAAGGATCTCAACGCCGCCGACATCGAAGGCGCGATGGCTATGGTCGAGGGCTCCGCCCGCTCCATGGGCCTGGAAGTGACGGGATAAGACCATGGCAAAGATTGCAAAGCGCATACAGAAGATCAACGAAGGCGTTGACCGCAACAAGCTTTACCTGCTCGGTGACGCTGTCGCCATGATCAAGGAACGCGCCGTCGCCAAGTTCGACGAGACCATCGAAGTCTCGATGAATCTCGGTGTCGACCCGCGCCACGCCGACCAGATGGTCCGCGGCGTCGTCAACCTGCCCAACGGCACCGGACGTACTGTCCGCGTCGCCGTGTTCGCCCGTGGCGACAAGGCTGACGAAGCCCGTGCAGCCGGCGCCGATATCGTTGGCGCCGAAGACCTGGTTGAAATCGTTCAGGGCGGCACCATCGAGTTCGACCGCTGTATCGCAACCCCGGACATGATGCCGCTCGTCGGCCGTCTGGGCAAGGTGCTCGGCCCGCGCGGCATGATGCCCAACCCCAAGGTTGGCACCGTGACCACCGATGTGACCGGCGCCGTCAAGGCGTCCAAGGGTGGTGCGGTCGAGTTCCGTGTCGAAAAGGCCGGCATCGTCCACGCCGGTATCGGCAAGGCCTCCTTCGGCGCCGAACAGATCCAGGAGAACATCCGGGCGTTCGCCGATGCGGTCATCAAGGCCAAGCCGACAGGCGCCAAGGGCAACTATGTCAAGCGCGTGGCGATTTCCTCGACCATGGGCCCGGGCCTCAAGATCGATCCGTCGTCGCTCAGCGTCGCCTGATCTGTGAATTCTGAAAACCGGAGCAGGTATCCGGTTTTCTTCAGTTTCCGGCCCTTGGGCCGGAAAGGTCCGGGGCGAAAGTCCCGGGCTCCCTGTCCGAGACTGCAGGTGGTGTGCCCTTACCGGTTCACCTTAATTTGTGACCTGCATGAGACGGGTAAGATCCGTTTTCAGGAGTGAATGCTCCAACGGTTCGAACCTCGCTTGCCTTGTGCCGCTGCCGGTTTCCGGTTTCGGCGCGAGGGGACAGGATCCTCGAGCGTCGCTTGTGGGTTCATCAGGAATCCCTGGCGGCAAAGGCAAACCCGGCAGGTGGTGCATGCATCACCCGCCAACTGGAGAAACGCAGTGGATAGAGCGGAAAAACGCGAATTCGTCGCGGAACTGAACGGTGTTTTCACCAACGCCGGTTCGGTTGTCGTGGCCCACTACGCCGGTCTTACGGTTGCGCAGATGAACGACCTTCGGTCGCGCATGCGCACAGCCGGAGGCACCGTCAAGGTCGCGAAGAACCGCCTTGCCAAGATCGCTCTTCAGGGCACGGAGTCAGAAGGGATGTCAGATCTCTTCATGGGTCAGACGCTCATCGCGTATTGCGATGATCCGGTGACCGCTCCAAAGATCGCCGTCGAGTTCACCAAGGTCAGCGACAAGCTGGTCATCCTTGGTGGCGCGATGGGGGCGACAACACTCGACGCCGATGGAATCAAGGCTCTTGCCACGATGCCGTCGCTCGACGAGCTGCGCGCGAAACTGGTCGGCATGATTCAGACGCCGGCAACGCGCATCGCCCAGATCGTCAACGCACCCGCGGGTGCCGTTGCACGCGTCATTGGCGCTTATGCCCAGAAGGACGAAGCCGCATAAGGCGGAACTTCGCTGTGAATTAGATCAACACCGGTTCGAACCGAATACAAGGAAGTAAGAAAATGGCTGATCTCGCCAAAATCGTGGAAGACCTTTCCAACCTGACCGTCCTGGAAGCTTCCGAGCTGTCCAAGATGCTTGAAGAAAAGTGGGGCGTTTCTGCCGCTGCTCCGGTGGCCGTCGCTGCCGCTGGTGGTGCTGCCGCTCCTGCTGAAGCCGCTGAAGAACAGACTGAATTTGATGTGATCCTGGCCGATGTCGGCGCCAACAAGATCAACGTCATCAAGGAAGTCCGCGCCATCACCGGTCTCGGCCTCAAGGAAGCCAAGGATCTGGTCGAAGCTGCTCCGAAGGCCGTCAAGGAAGCCGTGTCGAAGGGCGAAGCTGCAGACATCAAGAAGAAGCTTGAAGACGCCGGCGCCAAGGTCGACGTCAAGTAAGCTGAAAATCGTGTCCGGGGGTGGGGTTTCCTTCCCCCGGATGCAGCTGTCGATGAACGGATTACCCAAAAGCCCGAAAAACGGCTTTTGGGTAATGGGTTCTTCAAAAGGATAGTCTCGAACCAGACCGCAAGGCACTCCGGCCGCGCCGCTCTGGGAAATGAGACGAGATTGAACGAATTCATTTCTATGACGGAGTCGCTTGGCCAGCGGCGTTCGTCTGTTGCAGGCCCGGATGCACATTACAAGGAGCGACGATGGCTCAGACCCTTTCCTTCAACGGTCGCAGGCGCGTACGCAAGTTTTTCGGTAAAATCCCGGAAGTGGCGGAGATGCCGAACCTCATCGAGGTTCAAAAGGCGTCCTACGACCAGTTCCTGATGGTGGACGAGCCCGTTGGCGGCCGTTCTGACGAAGGACTGCAGGCAGTTTTCAAATCGGTCTTCCCGATTTCCGACTTTTCCGGCAGCGCGATGCTGGAATTCGTGTCCTACGAGTTCGAACACCCGAAGTTCGACGTTGAGGAATGCCGTCAGCGCGATCTGACCTATTCCGCGCCGCTGAAAGTGACGCTGCGCCTGATCGTGTTCGATATCGACGAAGATACGGGCGCAAAGTCGATCAAGGACATCAAGGAGCAGAACGTCTACATGGGCGACATGCCGCTCATGACCGACAACGGCACCTTCATCGTCAACGGCACCGAGCGCGTCATCGTCTCGCAGATGCACCGGTCGCCCGGCGTGTTCTTCGACCACGACAAGGGCAAGAGCCATTCCTCGGGCAAGTTGCTGTTTGCCGCCCGCGTCATCCCCTATCGCGGTTCCTGGCTCGACATCGAGTTTGACGCCAAGGACATCGTCCACGCCCGCATCGACCGACGCCGCAAGATCCCCGCCTCGTCGCTGCTGATGGCGCTTGGCATGGATGCCGAGGAAATCCTGTCGACCTTCTACACCCATTCGATCTATGCACGCGATGGCGAAGGTTGGCGGATTCCGTTCCATCCCGAAACCCTTAAGGGCCAGAAGGCCATGGTCGACATGATCGACGCCGACAGCGGCGAAGTGGTTGTCGAGGCCGGCAAGAAGCTGACCCCGCGTCTGCTCAAGCAGTTGACCGAGAAGGGCCTCAAGTCGATCAAGGCGACCGACGAGGATCTGGTTGGCAGCTATCTGGCCGAAGACATCGTCAATCCCGAGACCGGCGAAGTCTATCTCGAGGCAGGCGATGAGCTGGAGTTTTCCATCGACGCCAAGACCGGCGAGCGCAAGGGCAACCTGGTCGATCTGATCGAGGCCGGATACGACGATATCAAGGTTCTCGACATCGATCACATCAATGTCGGCGCCTATATCCGCAACACGCTGGCCGCGGACAAGAATACTTCCCGTCAGGAAGCGCTGTTCGACATCTACCGCGTCATGCGCCCGGGCGAGCCGCCGACCATCGATTCGGCCGAAGCCATGTTCAATTCGCTGTTCTTTGATTCAGAGCGCTACGACCTGTCGGCCGTCGGTCGCGTCAAGATGAACATGCGTCTTGACCTGGACGCTGAAGACACCGTGCGCGTGCTGCGCAAGGATGACATCATCGCCGTGGTCCGCACCCTCGTTGCGCTCCGCGACGGCAAGGGCGAGATCGACGACATCGACAACCTCGGCAACCGCCGGGTTCGCTCGGTCGGCGAGTTGATGGAAAACCAGTACCGTCTGGGCCTGTTGCGCATGGAGCGCGCCATCAAGGAGCGCATGTCGTCGATCGAAATCGACACCGTGATGCCGCAGGATCTGATCAACGCCAAGCCGGCAGCCGCCGCAGTGCGTGAATTCTTTGGCTCCTCGCAGCTGTCGCAGTTCATGGACCAGGTCAATCCGTTGTCCGAGATCACCCACAAGCGCCGCCTTTCGGCGCTTGGACCTGGTGGTCTGACACGCGAACGCGCGGGCTTCGAAGTCCGCGACGTGCACCCGACCCATTACGGCCGTATCTGCCCGATCGAGACGCCGGAAGGCCCGAACATCGGTCTGATCAACTCGCTCGCCACCTTTGCGCGCGTCAACAAGTACGGCTTCATCGAAAGCCCATATCGCAAGATCAAGGACAGCAAGGTCACCAAGGAAGTGGTCTATCTGTCGGCGATGGAAGAAGCGAAGTACTTTGTCGCCCAGGCGAATGCCGAGATCAGCGACGAGGGGCATCTGGTCGACGAGTTCGTCGTCTGCCGTCACTCCGGCGACGTGATGATCACCCCGCGTGAAAACATCGACCTGATGGACGTCTCGCCTCGCCAGCTGGTGTCGGTTGCTGCCGCCTTGATCCCGTTCCTTGAGAACGACGACGCCAACCGCGCGTTGATGGGATCGAACATGCAGCGCCAGGCGGTTCCGCTGGTTCGCGCCGAAGCGCCGTTCGTGGGCACCGGCATGGAGCCGATCGTGGCCCGTGACTCGGGCGCGGCAATTGCCGCGCGTCGCGGCGGCGTTGTCGACCAGGTCGATGCAACCCGCATCGTCATCCGCGCCACCGAGGACATTGAAGCCTCGCGGTCGGGCGTCGACATCTACCGGCTGCAGAAGTTCCAGCGCTCCAACCAGAACACCTGCATCAACCAGCGTCCGCTGGTGACCGTGGGCGACGTTCTGAACAAGGGTGACATCATCGCCGACGGTCCGTCGACCGATTTGGGCGATCTGGCGCTTGGCCGCAACGTGCTCGTCGCGTTCATGCCCTGGAACGGCTACAACTTCGAGGATTCGATCCTTCTTTCCGAGCGCATCGTCTCCGATGACGTGTTTACCTCCATCCACATCGACGAGTTCGAAGTGATGGCGCGCGACACCAAGCTCGGGCCGGAAGAAATCACCCGCGATATCCCGAATGTTTCGGAAGAAGCGCTCAGGAACCTCGACGAGGCGGGCATTGTCTATATCGGCGCCGAAGTGGCTCCGGGCGACATTCTCGTCGGCAAGATCACGCCAAAGGGCGAAAGCCCGATGACGCCGGAAGAAAAGCTTCTGCGCGCCATCTTTGGTGAAAAGGCCTCCGACGTCCGTGACACCTCCATGCGGATGCCGCCCGGGACCTACGGCACCATCGTGGAAGTTCGCGTTTTCAACCGCCACGGCGTTGAAAAGGACGAGCGCGCCATGGCCATCGAGCGCGAGGAAATCGAAAGCCTCGCCAAGGACCGTGACGACGAGCAGGCAATTCTCGACCGCAACGTCTATGGCCGCCTGTCGGACATGCTGGCGGGCAAGGTGGCAATCGCCGGACCGAAGGGCTTCAAGAAGGGCTCCGAAGTCAATGCCGACAACATTGGCGACTATCCCCGGTCGCAATGGTGGACGTTCGTTGTCGAAGACGAAAAGCTGCAGGGCGAAATCGAAGCGCTGCGTGGACAGTACGACGATTCCAAGAAGTTGCTTGAGAGCCGCTTCATGGACAAGGTCGAGAAGGTCCAGCGCGGCGACGAATTGCCGCCGGGCGTCATGAAGATGGTCAAGGTCTTTGTGGCGGTGAAGCGCAAGATGCAGCCGGGCGACAAGATGGCCGGCCGTCACGGCAACAAGGGTGTGGTTTCCCGCATCCTGCCGTGTGAAGACATGCCGTTCCTGGAAGACGGAACCCATGTCGACATCGTGCTCAATCCGCTGGGCGTGCCGTCGCGCATGAACGTCGGACAGATCCTCGAAACCCATCTCGCCTGGGCTTGCGCAGGCATGGGCAAGAAAATCGGGGCGTTGCTTGATGCCTACAACGAGGGTGGCGATATCGAGCCGCTGCGTGAGACCATCGACAGCGTCATCGGTTCGGGTCCGAAGGGCGAGCCGATCAAGGATTATGATGACCCGTCGATCATTCGACTGGCCGAGCAGACCCGGCGTGGCGTATCGATCGCAACACCGGTGTTTGACGGCGCAGTGGAAGCCGACATCAACATCATGCTTGAACAGGCGGGTCTCGATGTTTCGGGTCAGTCAACGCTCTATGACGGGCGTACCGGCGAGACCTTCGACCGGCCGGTGACCGTGGGCTATATGTATATGCTCAAGCTCAACCACCTGGTCGACGACAAGATCCATGCCCGCTCGATTGGTCCGTATTCGCTCGTGACCCAGCAGCCGCTCGGCGGCAAGGCACAGTTTGGCGGCCAGCGTTTCGGGGAAATGGAGGTCTGGGCACTCGAAGCCTATGGCGCTGCATACACCCTGCAGGAAATGCTCACCGTCAAGTCCGACGACGTTGCGGGCCGCACCAAGGTCTATGAGGCCATCGTGCGCGGCGATGACACGTTCGAAGCAGGCATTCCGGAGAGCTTCAACGTTCTCGTCAAGGAAATGCGGTCGCTCGGCCTGAATGTGGAGTTGGAGTCCAACAAGATCGACGGTATCGCCGATCCGGACAAAATGCCGGACGCGGCTGAATAAAGCCTGGAAGGCGCGAGGGGCCAAGTCTCTCGCGCCGTCTTCCGTCCCGCTGAACGCGGGCTGGAGATGATATCCGCGTCAACCGCGGTCAAAAATGAATTTCAGGCGATGGCCTGTTGCCGGATGTCCGCCGGCGCCGTCGCAAGCCAAGGGCGAACAGCCCTAAAAGGAGACAGGCATGAACCATGAGGTCATGAATCTTTTCAACAACGCCGTTCCGGCGCAGACGTTCGATTCCATCCGGATTTCGATCGCCAGCCCCGAGAAGATTCTTTCCTGGTCCTTCGGCGAAATCAAAAAGCCGGAGACGATCAACTACCGGACCTTCAAGCCGGAGCGCGACGGTTTGTTCTGCGCCCGTATCTTCGGTCCGATCAAGGATTACGAGTGCCTGTGCGGCAAGTACAAGCGCATGAAGTACAAGGGCGTCATCTGCGAAAAGTGCGGCGTCGAAGTCACGTTGTCGCGTGTCCGGCGCGAGCGTATGGGCCATATCGAGCTCGCTGCTCCCGTCGCCCATATCTGGTTCCTGAAGTCGCTGCCGTCGCGTATCGGCACGCTGCTCGACATGACGCTCAAGGATATCGAGCGGGTTCTCTATTTCGAGAACTACATCGTCACCGAGCCCGGTCTGACATCTCTCAAGGAGCATTCGCTGCTCTCTGAAGAAGAGTACATGATTGCCGTCGATGAGTTTGGCGAGGATTCCTTCACTGCCATGATCGGCGCCGAAGCGATCTATGAACTGCTCGCCGCGATGGATCTGGAGCGGATCGGCGGCGAACTGCGCACCGAGCTCGCCACCACGACATCGGAACTCAAGTCCAAGAAGCTGATGAAGCGCCTCAAGATTGTTGAGAGCTTCATGGATTCGGGCAACCGTCCCGAATGGATGATCATGAAGATCGTGCCGGTGCTTCCGCCGGATCTGCGTCCGCTGGTGCCGCTGGACGGCGGCCGCTTCGCGACGTCCGACCTGAACGACCTCTATCGTCGCGTCATCAACCGCAACAACCGCCTGAAGCGCCTCATCGAGCTGCGCGCGCCGGGCATCATCATCCGCAACGAGAAGCGGATGCTGCAGGAGGCCGTTGACGCGCTGTTCGACAATGGCCGCCGCGGGCGCACCATCACCGGCGCCAACAAGCGTCCGCTGAAGTCGCTCAGCGACATGCTCAAGGGCAAGCAGGGCCGTTTCCGCCAGAACCTGCTCGGCAAGCGCGTCGACTATTCCGGCCGTTCGGTCATCGTCGCCGGTCCCGAGCTCAAGCTGCACCAGTGCGGCCTGCCCAAGAAGATGGCGCTTGAGCTGTTCAAGCCGTTCATCTATGCGCGCCTTGACGCCAAGGGCTACTCGTCCACCGTCAAGCAGGCCAAGAAGCTGGTCGAGAAGGAAAAGCCTGAAGTCTGGGATATCCTGGACGAGGTGATCCGCGAGCATCCGGTGCTCTTGAACCGCGCGCCGACGCTTCACCGCCTGGGCATCCAGGCGTTCGAGCCGATCCTGGTCGAAGGCAAGGCGATCCAGCTTCACCCGCTGGTCTGCACCGCGTTCAACGCCGACTTCGACGGCGACCAGATGGCGGTTCACGTGCCGCTGTCGCTGGAAGCCCAGCTCGAAGCCCGCGTGTTGATGATGTCGACCAACAACATCCTGCACCCCGCCAGCGGCGCGCCGATTATCGTGCCGTCTCAGGACATGGTGCTTGGTCTTTATTATCTCTCGATCCAGGCTGAAAACGAGCCGGGCCAGGGCATGGTGTTCTCCGACATGGGCGAACTGCACCATGCGCTGGAAAGCAAGGTTGTCACCCTGCACACCAAGATCAAGGGCCGGTTCAAGACCGTTGATGCCGAGGGAAATCCGACGTCGAAGATCTTTGAGACCACACCCGGACGCATGATCATCGGCGAACTTCTTCCCAAGAACGTCAATGTGCCGTTCGACACCTGCAATGTGGAAATGACCAAGAAGAACATTTCCCGGATGATCGACACCGTCTATCGTCACTGCGGCCAGAAGGACACGGTCATTTTCTGCGACCGCATCATGCAGCTGGGCTTCGGTCACGCCTGCCGCGCCGGCATTTCGTTCGGCAAGGACGACATGGTCATTCCGGACACCAAGGCGAAAATCGTCGGCGATACCGACAGCCTGGTCAAGGAATACGAGCAGCAGTACAATGAGGGTCTCATCACCCAAGGCGAGAAGTACAACAAGGTTGTCGACGCCTGGGGCAAGGCGACCGAAAAGGTCGCCGACGAAATGATGGCGCGCATCAAGTCTGTCGAGTTCCATGAAAATGGCCGTCAGAAGCAGATGAACTCGATCTACATGATGAGCCATTCCGGCGCCCGCGGCTCACCGAGCCAGATGCGTCAGCTTGGCGGCATGCGCGGCCTGATGGCCAAGCCGTCGGGTGAAATCATCGAGACGCCGATCATCTCGAACTTCAAGGAAGGCCTGACCGTGAACGAGTACTTCAACTCGACTCACGGCGCACGAAAGGGTCTTGCCGACACCGCGCTCAAGACAGCCAACTCCGGCTACCTGACACGCCGTCTGGTGGACGTGGCGCAGGACTGCATCGTCACCCAGCTTGATTGTGGCACCACCGAAGGCCTCACCATGACGGCCATCGTCGATGCCGGTCAGGTCGTGGCGTCCATCGGCCAGCGTATCCTTGGCCGTACGGCACTCGAGGACATCAATCATCCGGTCACCGGCGATCTTATCGTCAAGGCCGGCACCATGATCAATGAAGCTCAGGTGATTGATATCGAGGCAGCCGGCATTCAGTCGGTGCAGATCCGGTCACCGCTGACCTGCGAAATCCAGACCGGGATTTGCGGGGCCTGCTATGGCCGCGACCTGGCGCGGGGCACGCCTGTCAACATCGGTGAAGCTGTCGGCGTCATTGCCGCGCAGTCGATCGGTGAGCCGGGCACCCAGCTGACCATGCGTACCTTCCACCTTGGCGGCACCGCCACCGTGGTCGACCAGTCGTTCATGGAAGCCTCCTACGAGGGCACGGTCCGCATCAAGAACCGCAACATGCTGCGCAATTCCGATGGCAACCTGATTGCCATGGGCCGCAGCATGGCTGTCCAGATCCTGGATGAGAAGGGCGCCGAGCGCTCGTCGCAGCGCGTGGCTTACGGCTCCAAGATCTATGTCGATGATGGCGATGCGGTCAAACGCGGCCAGCGCCTGGCCGAGTGGGATCCGTACACCCGCCCGATGATGACGGAAGTCGAAGGCACCGTGGAATTCGAGGATGTCGTCGACGGCATCTCGGTTCTCGAAGCCACCGACGAGGCAACCGGCATCACCAAGCGTCAGGTCATCGACTGGCGCTCGACCCCGCGCGGCACCGATCTCAAGCCGGCGATCGTCATCAAGGGCAAGGATGGCGAGATCGCCAAACTGGCCCGTGGCGGCGAAGCCCGGTTCCAGCTTTCGGTCGACGCCATTCTGTCGGTCGAACCCGGAGCCAAGGTCAGCCAGGGCGATGTTCTCGCCCGTGTGCCGCTCGAAAGCGCCAAGACCAAGGACATCACCGGCGGTCTGCCGCGGGTTGCGGAATTGTTCGAGGCCCGCCGTCCGAAGGATCACGCCATCATCGCCGAGATCGATGGCACGATCCGCTTCGGCCGCGATTACAAGAACAAGCGCCGCATCCAGATCGAGCCGGCGGAAGACGGTGTCGAACCTGTCGAGTATCTCATTCCGAAGGGGAAGCCTTTCCACCTTCAGGATGGCGATTTCATCGAAAAGGGCGACTATATCCTCGACGGCAACCCGGCGCCGCACGACATCCTGGCGATCAAGGGTGTGGAGGCTCTTGCCTCCTACCTCGTCAACGAGATCCAGGAAGTCTACCGGTTGCAGGGCGTTCTCATCAACGACAAGCACATCGAAGTGATTGTCCGTCAGATGCTGCAGAAGGTCGAGATCACCGACTCCGGTGATTCCGTCTACATCGTCGGTGACAATGTCGATCAGATCGAGCTCGACAATGCCAATGACCGTCTGGTCGAGGAAGGCAAGAAGCCTGCCTATGGGGTTCCGGTTCTGCTGGGCATCACCAAGGCTTCGCTGCAGACGCCGTCCTTCATCTCGGCGGCATCGTTCCAGGAGACCACCAAGGTGCTCACCGAAGCGGCGGTTGCCGGCAAGGTCGACACGCTGCAGGGTCTGAAGGAAAACGTCATCGTCGGACGTCTGGTGCCTGCAGGCACCGGCGGAACCATGACCCAGATTCGTCGCATCGCCACCTCGCGCGACGATTTGATCCTGGACGAACGCCGCAAGACATCAGGTGCGCAGAGCGCCAGCCCGATGCTCACCGACATGACCAAGGAAGAGCCTACGCCGGCCGAATAAGGCCTGGCGGTAGCCATTTGGTTCAGACAAGAAACGCCCGGTTCTCCGGGCGTTTTTTTATGTCGAAAAAGGACAAACAAAATTTTCCGTTGATCTCGAACAATGCGAATGACTGGAAGGATTCTAAATTTGGCCCCGTTCAATCCAAACGGAGGTTAATATGAGAACTTTGCTCACATCTATCGCCGTGGTGCTCCTGGCAGGGTCAGCCTTTGCGGCTGACCAGACGCCTGCGGAGTTGCGCAAAAGTGCCTTGGAACTCTTTAAGCCACTGCCGTCCACCACGCCGTCAGTGCACAATAATCCGATTACGCCTGAAAAGATCGACCTTGGAAAGGCTTTGTTCTTCGATCCGCGCATCTCCGCGTCGGGCGTTTTCTCCTGCAACTCCTGCCACAATGTCGGCACCGGCGGCGATGACAATCTCGAAACCTCGATCGGCCACGGCTGGCAGAAGGGTCCGCGAAATTCGCCGACGGTGTTCAACGCGGTTTTCAACATCGCCCAGTTCTGGGACGGCCGGGCCGAAGACCTTGCCGCGCAGGCAAAGGGTCCGGTGCAGGCAGGTGTCGAAATGGCCAACACGCCGGGCCAGGTCGTCGCGACGCTGAAGTCGATGCCCGATTACGTGAACCGGTTCAACGCGTCCTTCCCGGACGAAGAGGATCCGACCACCTTCGACAATTTCGCCAAGGCGATCGAGGCGTTCGAAGCAACGCTGATCACGCCAGCGCCTTTCGACGCCTTCCTCAATGGCGATGACGCCGCGATGACCGAGGAGCAGCAGAAAGGCCTGGCGCTGTTCATGGACAAGGGCTGCTCTTCCTGCCATGCCGGCGTCAATCTGGGCGGGGAGGGGTATTATCCTTTCGGCCTGATCGAGAAGCCCGGCGCCGCAGTGCTGCCGGAAAACGACAAGGGACGCTTCGCCGTCACGCAGACGGCTGACGATTCCTATGTGTTCCGTGCAGCCCCCTTGCGCAATGTCTCAGTGACAGCGCCTTATTTCCACTCCGGCAAGGTCTGGGACCTGAAGCAGGCGGTTGGCATCATGGGCGTGTCGCAGCTCGGTGAAGAGATCAACGACGCGGAGGCCGAACTGATCGTGGCCTTCCTCGACTCGCTGACCGGCAGGGTTCCGGAAATCGCCTATCCGATCCTGCCCGCCGAAACCGCAGAGACCCCGCGTCCAAGCGGTGAGGTCAAGAACTGATCGCAACGGCAACGTCGCATGCAGAAAAAAGGGCCGCCCGGTTGCCGGGCGGCCCGAATTATTCGGCCGACGGATGCTCCTGGCCTACAAGGTCAGTCAAACGCGATGACGGCGACTTCGCCTTCCATCGCGCCCTGATAGGCCGAGGCATGGGGTTCTTCATCGGGAGCGCCGTCCATCAGGCCGATCTGGTCGAGATCGGCCTCGGCAAATCCCTTCGATGACAGGGCATCAAGGCAAAGCCGCACCGCGGTGTCCTCGTCGGGGGCGGCCAGCATGACATGGACCGGTCTCATCTCGCCGCCCTTGCGCCTGTTGGTCTGGCCGATGATGATGAAGATGGCGGGAGCGTCGCCGCTGTCATGAACATTGTCGTTGTCGGAATCCATGGGCCATCCTTTCTGCGCAGGCAGGATTTTACGGGCCTGCAGCGTGTTGCATGCCTTCAATCGGACGCACGCCGCTGCAGGGGCAGGCCCTTCCTCCCATGTTGCAGGCGCGAAGGCAACGCGAATTCCCCGCATAACCCGTGCGTTGCAGGGGACGCACAGGACGGAAGACCTGCTTCGTTCCCGAATAGCGTCAGCGGCCGGCGGACGGCCTTGCCGACATCATCGTTCCGTGTTTGTCTGAGACGCCAATATTGGCAATGGGGGCTTGCTCCTGAGGGGAGCCATCGCCGCCAGCAACGACAGAGGGAGTAGTGCCATGGATCCTATGGGTCTTCTGATTTTTCTTCTCATCGGCGCCATCGCGGGTTGGCTCGCCGGCGTGATCATGAAAGGATTCGGCTTCGGCCTGATCGGCAACATCATCGTCGGCATCGTCGGCGCGTTTGTCGCCGGCCTCGTGCTGCCGGCGATCGGTGTTTCGATCGGCGGCGGCGTCGTCGGATCGATTATTCACGCCACCATCGGCGCGGTGATTCTGCTGTTCATCATCGGACTCGTGCGAAGAGGCTGATTCCTTTGCCCGGTCACTGAGTCGTCCGCTGGCCTCTGTTCAAGAGCATGCCCGGACATTCGCCTTGCCCCTGGGGATCCGTCCTTCGGGGCAGGGCAACTAAACACCCGGAAAAGCCGGTGGGGCGCAACAATATGTCCCAAACCTGCCGGGCTCGTCCTGATGACCGCAGTCAGGCACGATTATTTCTCGCATGGCCTTGACGGCATGGGGGGAAATCAGTAGTTACCGGCCACCGAGACCGATGTGAGGCGCTCTTCTTCGGGACGACACGTCCTGAAAGTTGCCTCAAACAAGGTTTCTGACTGCACTGTGAACTGACAATGCTGCACGCATGACACATTCGATTGTGTCCTCTGCTTTCATGGGCCTTCCGGCAAAACCGGATCCGGCCCTTGTTTTGCGCATACGGTTCACAAGCACGGTGCCCGAGAGGGCGAAACATGAATTCTAAAGGGATGGTTACATGCCAACTGTAAACCAGCTGATCCGCAAGCCGCGCCAGGCGCCGGTAAAGCGCAACAAGGTTCCAGCGCTGGAGCAGAATCCGCAAAAGCGCGGCGTATGCACTCGCGTGTATACGACGACCCCGAAGAAGCCGAACTCGGCTCTTCGTAAGGTTGCCAAGATCCGTTTGACCAACGGCTATGAAGTGATCGGTTACATCCCCGGTGAGGGCCATAACCTTCAGGAGCACTCCGTGGTCATGATCCGCGGCGGCCGCGTCAAGGACCTTCCCGGCGTGCGTTACCACGTCATCCGCGGCGTTCTCGACACCCAGGGCGTCAAGAACCGCAAGCAGCGCCGCTCGAAATACGGCGCCAAGCGTCCGAAGTAATTGTGTTGACCGGCTGCAGCGAACGGTGCGGCTGGTCATTTCGACCCATCAGTTGAAAGACGAAAAGCATGTCACGACGTCACAGTGCAGAAAAGCGTGAGATCAACCCGGATCCGAAATTCGGCGATCTGATCATCACCAAGTTCATGAACGCCATTATGATGCACGGCAAGAAATCAGTTGCCGAGCAGATCGTCTACGGCGCGCTTGACCAGGTTCAGACGCGGTCCAAGTCGGAGCCGGTGGCCATGTTCCATCAGGCGCTCGACAATGTCGCGCCGCATCTGGAAGTTCGCTCACGCCGCGTTGGTGGTGCAACCTACCAGGTCCCGGTTGATGTGCGTCCGGAGCGCCGCCAGGCGCTTGCCATTCGCTGGTTGATCGCCGCTGCGCGCAAGCGCAACGAAACCACCATGATCGAGCGCCTGTCGGGTGAACTCATGGATGCGGCCAACAATCGCGGAAGTGCTGTCAAGAAGCGGGAAGACACCCACAAGATGGCCGACGCAAACCGTGCATTCTCGCATTACCGCTGGTAATCAACGAACCGTTCTCGAAAGGCATTCAAGATGGCCCGCGAATACGCAATCGAAGACTACCGTAATTTCGGTATCATGGCGCACATCGACGCCGGCAAGACCACGACCACTGAACGGGTGCTCTACTACACCGGCAAGTCGCACAAGATCGGCGAAGTTCATGATGGCGCCGCCACCATGGACTGGATGGAGCAGGAGCAGGAGCGCGGCATCACCATCACGTCCGCAGCGACCACCACCTACTGGAAGGGCCGCACCGGCAAGATGTGCCGTTTCAACATCATCGACACCCCTGGCCACGTTGACTTCACCATTGAAGTCGAGCGTTCGCTGCGTGTGCTCGACGGCGCTATCGCGCTTCTCGACGCCAACGCAGGTGTTGAGCCGCAGACCGAAACTGTCTGGCGTCAGGCTGACAAGTACAATGTCCCGCGGATGATCTTCTGCAACAAGATGGACAAGACCGGCGCCGATTTCTATCGCTCCGTGTCGATGATCAAGTCCCGTCTTGGCGCAACCCCCGTGGTCATGCAGCTGCCGATTGGCGCTGAAACCGAATTCAAGGGCGTTGTCGATCTGATCGAGATGAACGCCATCGTCTGGCGCGATGAATCGCTGGGCGCCCAGTGGGACATCGTCGAAATCCCGGACGATCTCAAGGAGAAGGCCGCCGAATACCGCGAGCTGCTCATCGAGACTGCCGTGGAAGCCGAAGAAGCCGCCATGGAGCGTTATCTCGAAGGCAATATGCCGGACAATGACGAATTGCGCGCACTTGTCCGCAAGGGCACGATCGCGGTGCAGTTCTTCCCGATGTTCTGCGGCTCTGCCTTCAAGAACAAGGGCGTTCAGCCGCTTCTCGATGCCGTTATCGAGTATCTGCCGAGCCCGGCCGACGTTCCTGCCATCGAAGGCATCGACGTTAAGACCGAAGAGCCCACCACGCGCGCCGCAACCGACGAAGCGCCGCTGTCGATGCTGGCCTTCAAGGTGATGAACGACCCGTTCGTCGGTTCGTTGACCTTTGCCCGCATCTATTCCGGCAAGCTCGATAAGGGCACGTCGGTGATGAACACGGTCAAGGACAAGCGCGAGCGCGTCGGCCGCATGCTGCAGATGCACTCGAACTCCCGCGAAGACATCGAAGAAGCCTTTGCCGGCGACATCGTTGCGCTCGCAGGCCTCAAGGAAACCACCACGGGCGACACGCTCTGCGATCCGCTGAAGCCGGTCATCCTCGAGCGCATGGAATTCCCCGAGCCGGTGATCCAGATCGCGATCGAGCCGAAGACCAAGGGCGACCAGGAAAAGATGGGCCTCGCGCTCAACCGCCTGGCTGCCGAGGATCCTTCGTTCCGCGTCAAGACCGACGAGGAATCCGGTCAGACCATCATCGCCGGCATGGGCGAGTTGCACCTCGACATCCTCGTCGACCGTATGCGTCGCGAGTTCAAGGTCGAGGCCAATGTCGGCGCTCCGCAGGTTGCCTACCGTGAATCGATCACGAAGGCCTACGAAGCCGACTACACGCACAAGAAGCAGTCGGGTGGTTCGGGTCAGTTCGCCCGCGTCAAGATCCGCTTCGAGCCAAACACCGAGACCGAGGAATTCGTGTTCGAATCCAAGATCGTCGGCGGTTCGGTGCCGAAGGAATACATCCCTGGCGTCCAGAAGGGCATCGACAGCGTGATGAATTCCGGACCGCTTGCCGGCTTCCCGATGCTCGGTGTCAAGGCAACCCTGATCGATGGCGCCTACCACGATGTGGACTCGAGCGTTCTGGCCTTCGAAATCGCCGGACGCGCCTGCTTCCGCGAGAACTCGAAGTTCATGGGCCCTCAGCTGCTCGAGCCGATCATGTCGGTTGAAGTGGTGACGCCTGAAGATTACGTCGGTGACGTGATCGGTGACTTGAACTCGCGTCGTGGCCAGATCCAGGGTCAGGAAATGCGCGGGATCGCCGTGGTCATCGATGCTCACGTGCCTTTGGCCAACATGTTCAAATACGTCGATACGCTGCGCTCCATGTCCCAGGGCCGCGCGCAGTACACGATGACCTTTGATCATTACGCCGCCGTGCCGTCGAATGTCTCCCAGGAGATTCAGGCGAAGTACGCTTAATTTGCCGGACAGCCGGATCCGCGTCCCAAGACGCCGGTCCGGCCCGGACACCGAAACAGTAAATTGCCCGCAACGGGCTGAATGAGAATGGAGAGCCGAAGATGGCAAAGGGTAAGTTCGAGCGCAATAAGCCGCATGTGAACATCGGCACGATCGGTCACGTCGACCACGGCAAGACGTCGTTGACGGCTGCGATCACCAAGTATTTCGGTGAGTACAAGGCCTATGACCAGATCGACGCTGCACCGGAAGAAAAGGCGCGCGGCATCACCATTTCGACGGCTCACGTTGAATATGAGACCGAAGCCCGCCACTACGCCCACGTCGATTGCCCCGGCCACGCCGACTATGTGAAGAACATGATCACCGGTGCCGCGCAGATGGATGGCGCGATCCTGGTTGTGTCGGCCGCCGACGGCCCGATGCCGCAGACCCGCGAGCACATCCTGCTCGCCCGTCAGGTTGGCGTGCCTTCGCTGGTGGTGTTCCTGAACAAGATCGACCAGGTCGACGACGAGGAGCTTCTTGAGCTCGTCGAAATGGAAGTGCGCGAACTGCTGTCGTCCTACGACTTCCCGGGCGATGACATTCCGATCGTCAAGGGTTCGGCGCTTGTGGCGCTCAACGATGGCGACAAGGCCATGGGCGAAGACGCGATCCGCGCGCTGATGGCGGCTGTCGATGCCTACATCCCGACGCCCGAGCGTCCGATCAACATGCCGTTCCTGATGCCGATCGAGGACGTGTTCTCGATCTCGGGCCGTGGCACGGTTGTCACCGGCCGCGTCGAGCGCGGCGTTGTCAAGGTTGGCGAGGAAGTCGAGATCGTCGGCATCCGTCCGACCACCAAGTCGGTCTGCACCGGCGTCGAGATGTTCCGCAAGCTGCTCGATCAGGGCCAGGCCGGCGACAACATCGGCGCGCTGCTGCGCGGCGTTGACCGTGAAGGCGTGGAGCGCGGGCAGATCCTGTGCAAGCCGGGTTCGGTCAAGCCGCACACCAAGTTCAAGGCAGAAGCCTACATCCTGACCAAGGAAGAGGGTGGCCGTCACACGCCGTTCTTCACCAACTACCGTCCGCAGTTCTATTTCCGCACGACCGACGTGACGGGCATCGTGACACTGCCGGAAGGCACCGAAATGGTGATGCCGGGCGACAACATCTCGGCTGAAGTGGCGCTCATCGTGCCGATCGCGATGGAAGAAAAGCTGCGCTTCGCTATCCGCGAAGGCGGCCGCACCGTCGGCGCCGGCATCGTCGCTTCGATCATCGAGTAACAAACTGGGTCAGGGCGCATGGTCTGGTGAGCCAGGCCATGCGGTTCTCACACAAGCAAGGACAAGTCGAATGAACGGCCAGAACATCCGCATCCGCCTCAAGGCGTTTGACCACCGGATCCTTGACGCCTCCACGCGCGAAATCGTGTCGACGGCAAAACGGACCGGCGCAAGCGTCCGTGGCCCGGTGCCGCTGCCGACCCGGATTGAAAAGTTCACGGTCAACCGGTCGCCGCACATCGACAAGAAGAGCCGCGAACAGTTCGAAATGCGCACTCATAAGCGTTTGCTCGATATTGTTGATCCGACGCCGCAAACGGTGGATGCGCTGATGAAGCTCGATCTTGCCGCAGGCGTTGATGTCGAAATCAAGCTTTAAGGCCGCGGGCCTTGAAGACAGGGAACGAGGCATGAAGGGGCAGGGCCCCGACAGGCTCATCTCAAGAGGAATGAACCGATGCGTTCAGGTGTGATTGCACAGAAATTGGGAATGACGCGGGTCTACAATGACGCCGGCGAGCATGTCCCGGTAACCGTCCTGCGGTTGGAAAACTGCCAGGTGGTGGCCCAGCGTACGGAAGAGAAGAATGGCTACACCGCCGTTCAGCTCGGCGCAGGCGTCGCCAAGGTTAAGAATACGTCCAAGGCCATGCGCGGCAACTTCGCCATCGCCAATGTCGAACCCAAGGCCAAGCTGGTCGAGTTCCGTGTGAGCTCGGACAACCTGATCGATGTGGGCTCCGAGATCACGGCCGAGCACTTTGTTGCCGGCCAGCTGGTCGACGTGTCCGGCGTCACCCAGGGCAAGGGCTTCGCCGGCGCCATGAAGCGTCACGGGTTCGGCGGTCTTCGCGCAACCCACGGCGTTTCGGTCTCGCACCGTTCGCACGGCTCGACCGGTTCCAACCAGGATCCGGGCAAGGTCTGGAAGGGCAAGAAGATGGCCGGTCACATGGGCCAGACCCGCGTGACCACCCAGAACCTCGAGATTGTGTCGACCGATGCAGATCGTGGCCTGATCCTGATCAAGGGCGCGGTCCCGGGCTCCAAGGGCACCTGGATTGTCGTTCGTGACGCTGTCAAGTCCGGCATCCCGGCTGATGCGCCTCTTCCCGCAGGCCTTCGCGCCGCGGCCAACGTATCGAATGAGGGAGCCGAATAATGGATCTCACCGTCACCACACTTGAGGGCAAGGACGCAGGAAAGATTTCTCTTTCCGACGCGATCTTCGGCCTCGATCCGCGCCAGGATCTGATCCAGCGCATCGTGCGCTGGCAGCTCGCCAAGAAGCAGCAGGGCACCCACCAGGCGCTCGGCCGCGCCGACATCGCCCGCACCGGCGCCAAGATGTTCAAGCAGAAGGGCACCGGCCGCGCGCGTCACCACTCGGCCCGCGCCCCGCAGTTCCGCGGCGGTGGTCAGGCCCATGGCCCGGTTGTCCGCAGCCACGCCCATGACCTGCCCAAGAAGGTCCGTGCGCTGGCGCTCCGCCATGCGCTCTCGGCCAAGGCCAAGGCCTCCGACATCATCGTCGTCGACAATCTGACGGCGTCGGAAGCCAAGACCAAGTCGCTCACCGGTTCGCTGTCGAAGCTGGGGCTGACCAACGCCCTGTTCATCGGCGGCGCCGAGCTCGACAACAATTTCCGCCTTGCCGCCAAGAACATCCCGAACGTGGATGTGCTGCCGGTCCAGGGCATCAACGTCTACGACATCCTGCGCCGCGGCAAGCTGGTCTTGTCCAAGGACGCGGTCGCTGCTCTGGAGGAGCGCTTCAAATGACGGATCTTCGCCATTATGATGTGATCGTCTCTCCGGCGATCACCGAGAAATCGACCCTGGTGTCGGAACAGAACCAGGTGGTCTTCAATGTCGCCCGGCGCGCTTCCAAGCCTGAAATCAAGGCTGCTGTCGAAGCGCTGTTCGGTGTCAAGGTAACGGCGGTCAATACGCTGCTGCGCAAGGGCAAGACCAAGCGCTTCCGCGGTATCGCCGGTCGCCAGTCGGATGTGAAAAAGGCGTATGTGACGCTTGCCGAAGGCCAGTCAATCGACGTCTCCACCGGTCTGTAAGGATCGCGCGGGAATAAGCCCCCAAAAGGGAACAGGAAAATGGCACTGAAAAGTTACAATCCGACGACCCCGAGCCAGCGCCAGCTGGTCATCGTTGATCGTTCGGGTCTTCATCGCGGCAAGCCGGTCAAGTCCTTGACCGAGGGGCTCCATTCCAAGGGCGGCCGCAACAATTATGGCCGCGTCACTGCGCAGTCGATTGGCGGCGGTCACAAGCGCACCTATCGCATGGTGGATTTCAAGCGTCGCAAGTTCGATGTAGAGGCCACCGTCGAGCGCATGGAATACGATCCCAACCGGACCGCATACATCGCGTTGATCACCTATGCCGACGGCGAGAAATCCTACATTCTTGCGCCTCAGCGCCTGACTGCCGGCGACAAGGTGATTTCGTCTGACAAGGCCGTGGACGTGAAGCCGGGCAATTGCATGCCGCTTCAGTTCATGCCGGTTGGCACGATCATCCACAATATCGAGATGAAGCCTGCCAAGGGTGGCCAGATTGCCCGCTCGGCCGGTGGATACGCCCAGCTGGTCGGTCGCGACCAGGGCATGGCGATCCTGCGTCTCAATTCGGGTGAGCAGCGCCTGGTGCAGGGCACCTGCCTTGCAACGGTTGGCGCGGTGTCGAACCCGGACCACATGAACATCAACGACGGCAAGGCTGGTCGTTCACGCTGGAAGGGCAAGCGCCCGCATGTCCGCGGCGTGGCGATGAACCCCGTCGATCACCCGCATGGCGGCGGCGAAGGCCGTACATCAGGCGGCCGTCACCCGGTCAGCCCATGGGGCAAGCCAACCAAGGGCAAGCGCACGCGCTCGAACAAGTCTACCGACAAGTTCATCATGCGCTCGCGCCACCAGCGTAAGAAATAAGAGAGGAAGTCTCCAATGGCTCGTTCAGTTTGGAAAGGTCCGTTTGTTGACGGCTATCTTCTCAAGAAGGCTGAGAAGGTGCGCGAAGGCGGCCGCAATGAAGTTATCAAGACCTGGAGCCGCCGCTCCACGATCATGCCGCAGTTCGTCGGTCTGACATTCGGCGTCTACAACGGAAGCAAGCACATTCCGGTCAATGTGTCCGAGGACATGGTTGGCCAGAAGTTTGGCGAATATTCCCCGACGCGGACCTATTATGGCCACGGCGCCGACAAGAAAGCGAAGAGGAAGTAACAATGGGCAAGGCAAAAACCGAACGCCGGCTCAAGGGTAACGAAGCGCAGGCAGTCGCCCGCACCATTCGTATCAGCCCGCAGAAGCTCAACCTGGTTGCCGCACTTATCCGTGGCAAGAAGGTTGACCGTGCGCTGGCTGAGCTTGAGTTTTCGCGCAAGCGTATCGCTTCGACCGTCAAGAAGACGCTTGAATCGGCGATCGCAAACGCCGAGAACAACCACGATCTCGATGTCGATTCGCTGATCGTTGCCGAGGCATTTGTCGGTAAGTCCATCGTCATGAAGCGCTTTCATGCCCGTGGCCGCGGCCGGTCTTCGCGCATCGAGAAGCCCTTCGCGCACCTGACCATCGTCGTGCGTGAAGTGGAAGCCACAGAGGAGGCCGCGTAATGGGTCAGAAAATCAATCCAATCGGTTTCCGCCTCGGCATTAACCGCACTTGGGACAGCCGTTGGTTCGCCGACAATGCCGAATACGGCAAGCTGTTGCACGAAGACCTGAAGATCCGCGCCTATCTGCTCAACGAGCTCAAGCAGGCCGGCATCTCCAAGGTCGTTATCGAGCGTCCGCACAAGAAGTGCCGCGTCAGCATTCACGCTGCCCGTCCCGGCCTGATCATCGGCAAGAAGGGTGCGGACATCGAGAAGCTGCGCAAGAAGCTTGGCGAAATGACCCAGTCGGAAACGCACCTCAACATCATCGAAGTGCGCAAGCCGGAAGTCGACGCGACCCTGGTCGCCCAGTCGATCGCCCAGCAGCTGGAGCGCCGCATTGCGTTCCGCCGCGCCATGAAGCGGTCGGTCCAGTCGGCCATGCGTCTTGGCGCCGAAGGCATCAAGATCACCTGCGGCGGCCGTCTCGGCGGCGCTGAAATTGCACGGACGGAATGGTACCGCGAGGGCCGGGTTCCGCTTCACACGCTGCGCGCCGATATCGATTACGGCACAGCTGAAGCCAAGACCGCCTATGGAATTTGCGGCGTCAAGGTCTGGATCTTCAAGGGCGAAATTCTTGAGCATGATCCCATGGCGTCTGAACGTCGCGCAACTGAAGGTGATGCTTCGGGCGGCAATCGCCGGCGCGAAAACGCCTGATTTTGCGCCAGGCAGATAATTCGGAGAATTAGACAATGTTGCAGCCAAAGCGTACAAAGTACCGCAAGCAGTTCAAGGGCCGCATCAAGGGAGTCGCCAAGGGCGGTTCTGACTTGAATTTCGGCGCTTACGGCTTGAAGGCACAAGAGCCTGACCGCGTCAACGCGCGTCAGATCGAAGCTGCCCGCCGGGCCATCACGCGTCACATGAAGCGTGCAGGCCGTGTGTGGATCCGCATCTTCCCGGATGTTCCTGTCACCTCTAAGCCGACGGAAGTCCGCATGGGTAAGGGCAAGGGTTCGGTGGATTACTGGGCTGCAAAGGTCAAGCCCGGCCGGATCATGTTCGAAATCGATGGCGTCAGCGAAGAGCTCGCCCGTGAAGCCCTGCGCCTCGGCGCGGCCAAGCTCTCGGTCAAGACGCGCTTCGTTCAGCGCATCGCAGAGTAAGGAGACGGATCATGAAAGCCGCAGATGTTCGCGCCTTGAGCGTCGACCAACTCAATGATGAGCTTGCCAAGCTGAAGAAAGAGCAGTTCAATCTGCGTTTCCAGGGCGCCACCGGCCAGCTCGAAAAGACGTCGCGCGTACAGGAAGTCCGCCGCGATATCGCTCGCATCAAGACTATCGCCCGCCAGAAGGCGGCCGTAGCCAAAGCCTAAGGACCAAGAGAAATGCCAAAACGCATTCTGCAGGGCACTGTTGTCAGTGACAAGAACGAAAAGACCGTGGTTGTCCGCGTGGAACGCCGTTTCGCGCATCCGGTCATGCAAAAGATTGTTCGTCGCACCAAGAACTACAAGGCGCATGACGAAAGCAATCAGTACAAGGTGGGCGACCAGGTTTCCATCCAGGAATGCGCGCCCATTTCAAAAGACAAGTGCTGGACCGTCGTTGAGACTGTTCAGGCCTGAATGAACTGATTTGCGGCAAGGCAGCACTTGCGCCTTGCCGAGAATCCTGTATGAAGCAGGCCATTGGCATTGAACGCCCCGGTAGCGGGCGTTCTTCTGCTTTCAGCGCACGGAAGGTCCCTTCGGGGAAACCACCTTGGCACCATCCTTCCCGCGCAAGAAGTATTGACTCATAAGCTGGCATAGGGGGCCTTTCCGCCCAACCGTGCCGGTAACAACAAGAAGGCGGCCTGATATGATTCAGATGCAGACAAACCTCGACGTCGCGGATAATTCCGGCGCCCGTCGTGTCATGTGCATCAAGGTTCTGGGCGGTTCCAAGCGGAAATATGCTTCGATCGGCGACATCATTGTCGTCTCGATCAAGGAAGCCATTCCGCGCGGCCGCGTCAAGAAGGGTGATGTGATGAAGGCGGTTGTCGTTCGGACAGCCAAGGACATTCGCCGCGCCGACGGCAGTGTGATCCGGTTCGACCGGAATGCAGCCGTCCTGATCGACAACAAGAAAGAGCCGATCGGCACCCGTATCTTCGGACCGGTTCCGCGCGAGTTGCGCGCCAAGAGCCACATGAAGATTATCTCGCTGGCTCCTGAAGTGCTGTAAGGAACGAACCGATGCAAAAGATCCGCAAAGGCGACAAGGTCGTCGTTCTTACCGGCAAGGACAAGGGCCGTACCGGCGAAGTCCTGGCTGTGATGCCGAAGGAAGACCGTGCGGTTGTCCGTGGTCTGAACATGGTCAAGCGCCACCAGCGCCAGACCCAGACCCAGGAAGCCGGCATTATCAACAAGGAAGCTTCGCTTCACCTCTCCAACCTCGCGGTTGCCGATCCCAAGGACGGCAAGCCGACCCGCGTCGGCTTCCGCATCGAGGGCGATAAGAAGGTGCGCGTGGCCAAGCGTTCGGGAGTGGTCATCGATGGCTGAAGCAAAATACGAGCCGCGGCTCAAGCAGGACTATAACGAGCGCATTCGCAAGACCATGCAGGAACAGTTCGCCTACGCGAACGAAATGCAGATCCCGCGCATGGACAAGATCGTGATCAACATGGGCGTTGGCGAAGCCACCGCAGATTCCAAGAAGCCCGCGATTGCGGCTGAGGATCTTGCGGCGATCGCCGGCCAGAAGCCGGTCATCACCCGCGCCCGCAATTCGATCGCCGGTTTCAAGCTGCGTGAACTGATGCCGATCGGCGCCAAGGTCACCCTGCGCGGCACCCGCATGTATGAATTCATGGACCGTCTGATCACCATCGCGCTTCCGCGCGTGCGTGACTTTCGCGGCCTGAACCCGAAGAGCTTTGACGGCCGTGGCAACTTCGCCATGGGCATCAAGGAGCACATCGTGTTTCCGGAGGTCAACTACGACAAGGTTGACCAGATCTGGGGCATGGACATCATCGTTTGTACGACGGCACCAACGGACGACGAAGCCCGGGCTCTCCTGAAAGAGTTCAACTTCCCGTTCCGCCAGTAATCGTAACGGCATTCGTAAAAAGGATAACTGATCATGGCGAAAGTCAGCGCAATTCAAAAGAACCAGCGCCGCCGTAAACTGGTCGCTCGCGACGCGTCGAAGCGCGCCGCCCTCAAGGCGATCACTCAGAACCAGGAGCTTCCGATCGAGGAACGCTTCCGCGCAACCCTGAAGCTGGCCGAAATGCCGCGCAACGGGGCCAAGGTTCGCATTCGCAACCGCTGCCAGGTGACCGGCCGTCCGCGTGCGTATTATCGCAAGCTCGGCATGTCGCGTATTGCACTGCGTGATCTCGGGTCCATGGCCAAGGTGCCGGGCCTGGTCAAGTCCAGCTGGTAAGGAGCGCGAAATATGGCAATGACTGATCCACTGGGCGATATGCTCACACGCATCCGCAACGGCGTTGCTCGCCGCAAGTCGTCGGTGTCCACTCCTGCTTCGAAGCTGCGCGCCCGCGTGCTCGACGTTTTGCAGGCTGAAGGCTACATCCGCGGATACACCGAAGTGGCGTTCGACAATGGCAAGGCGGAACTGAGCATCGAGCTCAAGTACCATGAAGGCGCACCGGTGATCCGTGAGATCGCCCGCGTTTCCAAGCCCGGCCGGCGTGTCTACGTCTCCGTAAAGTCCATTCCGCAGGTCGCCAACGGTCTCGGCATCACGATCCTTTCGACTCCGAAGGGCGTTTTGGCCGATCACGTTGCGCGCGAGCACAATGTTGGTGGCGAGGTTCTCTGCTCGATCTTCTGATCAGGCAGGATCTCCAACTCGAACAGACAGGTTGAACAATGTCTCGTATCGGTAAAAAGCCCGTCCCGGTTCCGGCCGGTGTCACTGCGACAATCGACGGCCAGAAAGTGGTCGCCAAGGGCCCCAAGGGTGAACTGAGCTTCGTCGCAAACGACGAGGTCTCGATCAAGCTCGAAGACAATTCGGTCGTGGTCACGCCCATCGACAACTCCAAGGGCGCACGCTCCAAGTGGGGCATGTCGCGCACCATGATTTCCAACATCCTGACCGGGGTGAAGGATGGTTATGAGCGCAAGCTTGAAATCAACGGCGTCGGTTATCGCGCAGCGATGCAGGGCCGCAATCTTCAGCTGGCGCTTGGCTTCAGCCACGATGTCGTCTATCAGCCGCCTGAAGGCGTCAGCATTGTCTGTCCCAAGCCGACGGAAATCGTCATCACCGGGATCGACAAGCAGGTGCTTGGCCAGGTGGCTGCCGAGATCCGCGGCTATCGCGGACCGGAGCCCTACAAGGGCAAGGGCGTGAAATATGCTGAAGAGCGGATTGTCCGCAAAGAAGGCAAGAAGAAGTAAGGAAGACGCGAAATGGCTAGCAGGAAACAATCCCTTACGCGTCGGTCCGATCGTGTCCGCCGCCAGCTCAAAGCGGTGGCCAACGGCCGTCCGCGCCTGTCGGTTCATCGCTCGTCGAAGAACATCTACGTTCAGGTCATCGATGATGCTGCAGGCCGTACGCTTGCTGCCGCATCGACCCTTGACGCTGATCTGCGCGGTGCGCTCAAGACCGGCGCCGACACAGCTGCAGCCGCAGCCGTCGGCAAGCTGATTGCAGAGCGCGCCTCCAAGGCCGGTGTGACGGACGTGGTCTTTGACCGTGGTGCCTTCATCTATCATGGCCGCATCAAGGCCCTCGCTGAAGCAGCCCGCGAAGGCGGTCTGAGCTTCTAAGTCAACCCAGCCGATTGATTCCGGAAAAGAATAAGGAACAGGACAATGGCCAAGGAAGGTCGCCGCGACAACCGCGGTAGAGACGACGAGCGCGATAGCGAATTCGTCGACAAGCTCGTACACATCAACCGCGTTGCCAAGGTCGTCAAGGGTGGCCGTCGCTTCGGTTTCGCAGCCCTGGTGGTTGTTGGAGATCAGAAGGGCCGCGTTGGCTTCGGTCACGGCAAGGCGCGCGAAGTGCCGGAAGCAATCCGCAAGGCCACTGAATCGGCCAAGCGCGATCTGATTTTCGTGCCGCTGCGCTCAGGCCGGACCCTGCACCACGATGTGCATGGCCGTCACGGGGCGGGCAAGGTGCTTCTGCGCGCTGCCAAGCCCGGTACCGGCATCATCGCCGGTGGTCCGATGCGCGCCGTTTTCGAAACGCTCGGCATGCAGGATGTCGTGGCCAAGTCGACGGGTTCCTCGAACCCCTACAACATGGTCCGCGCTACCTTTGACGCTCTCAGGAACCAGATGCACCCCAAGGACATCGCTTCCCAGCGCGGCATGAAGTATTCCACACTCCAGGAACGCCGCGGAGTTTCCGCCGGCGCCGAAGAGTAATCGGGCCTCCGCCTTAGTCGTATTAGGGAGCCAAGACCATGGCTGACAAAAATAAGGGCAAGACGGTCACCGTCGAACAGATCGGAAGCCCGATTCGCCGCCCGAACGTCCAGCGCCAGACGCTGATCGGTTTGGGCCTCAACAAGATGCACCGCCGCCGGACCCTCGAGGACACACCGTCCGTTCGTGGCATGATCCGTTCGGTCAGCCACCTCGTTCGCGTCGTCGACGAGCAGTGAGTGGGAGTGAACAATCATGAAACTCAATGAGATCACCGACAAAGAGGGCGCCACCCATAGCCGCAAGCGCGTGGGTCGGGGCATCGGTTCGGGCACCGGCAAGACCGGCGGCCGTGGCGTCAAGGGTCAGAAGTCCCGCGGTGGCGTCGCCATCAACGGCTTTGAAGGCGGCCAGATGCCAATCTACCGCCGTCTGCCAAAGCGCGGCTTCAAGAACATCTTCTCGAGCGACTACAACGTTGTTTCGGTTGGACGTATCCAGATCGCCATCGACGCAGGCAAGCTCGACGGCAAGGGCTCGATCGATGCTGCAGCGCTCAAGGCTGCCGGCGTGATCCGCCGCATCAAGGACGGCGTGCGCATTCTCGCCGACGGCGATGTGAAGGCCAAGCTCACCCTTGAAGTCGCCGGCGCATCGCGCACCGCGATCGAGAAGGTGGAAAAGGCCGGCGGCACGATAAAGCTGCTCGCCCCGGCGCCAGCTCCGGCTGCGTCCGAGGAATAAGCAAATTCTGACCGCCCGGTGCTTCACATCGGGCGGTTTTCATCCCATATGGGATCTGCCTGCGCGGTAAGACGCGTCGGCATGGGCAGGCGCCAGGCATATATCATCCAGCCAGGTTGCAACGCCCGGTGAAACCAACTCAGACCCTCCGGAGATGATTGGGTTCATCAGGCGCCGGGTGGGCCGCGCGGAGAACGCAATGGCATCTGCAGCCGAACAACTCGCTTCCAATTTGAACTTCGGCGCTTTTGCCAAGGCGCATGATCTGAAAAAGCGGATCTGGTTTACCCTTGGCGCACTGCTCGTCTACCGGCTGGGAACCTATATTCCCCTGCCGGGCATCAATCCCGACGCTTTTGCCCAGGCCTTTGAAGGTCAGTCCGGCGGCATTCTCGGCCTGTTCAACATGTTTGCAGGCGGCGCGGTCGAGCGCATGGCGATTTTCGCCCTCGGCATCATGCCCTACATTTCCGCCTCGATCATCATCCAGTTGATGACGTCGGTCATTCCGACGCTTGAGCAGCTCAAGAAAGAGGGCGAGCAGGGCCGCAAGATCATCAACCAGTACACCCGCTATGGCACCGTGCTGCTTGGCACCGTTCAGGCCTACGGCATCGCCGTGGGTCTCGAATCAGGCAGCGGCATCGTTACCGATCCGGGCTGGTTCTTCCGTATCGCCACCGTCATCACGCTTGTCGGCGGCACCATGTTCCTGATGTGGCTCGGCGAGCAGATCACCGCACGCGGCATCGGCAACGGCATTTCGCTGATCATCTTCGCCGGCATCGTCGCCGCGCTGCCGACGGCCGTTGCAGGCACCCTCGAGCTCGGACGCACCGGTGCGCTGTCGACCGGCCTGATCATTGCCGTGATCGTCGTCGCCATTGCGGTGATTGCCTTCATCGTCTTCATCGAGCGGGCCCAGCGGCAATTGCTGATCCAGTATCCCAAGCGCCAGGTCGGCTCGCGCATGTTCCAGGGCGACACCTCGCACCTGCCGCTCAAGCTCAACACCGCCGGTGTGATCCCGCCGATCTTCGCCTCGTCTCTGCTGCTTCTGCCGGCAACGATTGCGGGCTTTGCCAACACCACGGATCTGCCGGGATGGGCGTCGTCGCTGCTGGCGTCGCTCGGGCACGGACAGCCCGCCTATATGCTGCTCTATGCGGCCATGATCGGCTTCTTCGCGTTCTTCTACACGGCCATCGTGTTCAACCCGAAGGACACTGCCGACAACCTCAAGCGCCACGGCGGCTTCATCCCGGGCTTCCGTCCCGGTGAACGCACCGCGGAATATATCGACTATGTGTTGACGCGAATCACCGTGATCGGCGCCATGTACCTGATTTTCGTCTGTCTCTTACCCGAATTTCTAATCGCGCAGACCGGCGTTCCGTTCTATCTGGGAGGGACATCGCTTTTGATCGTCGTCTCGGTGACGCTTGATACGGTTGCGCAGATTCAGGGACATCTGATAGCCCAGCAATATGAGGGGCTGATCAAGAAGTCCAAACTTCGGGGAGGCAAGAAGGGACGATGAGACTTATTCTTTTGGGACCGCCAGGCGCGGGGAAGGGGACCCAGGCCCAGCGCTTGGTTGAAACACATTCGATCCCGCAATTGTCCACCGGCGATATGCTGAGGGCCGCGGTGACCGCTGGTACCGATGTGGGAAAGCGTGCCAAGGCCGTCATGGATGCGGGCGAGTTGGTGTCTGACGACATCGTCAACGCCATCGTCTCCGAGCGCATCGACGAACCCGACTGTGCGAGGGGCTTCATTCTCGACGGCTACCCGCGCACCCTGGTGCAGGCCGATGCGGTGGAGGCCATGCTTTCAAGCAAGGGCCTCAAGCTTGATACGGTGATCGAGCTTGTTGTCGATGACAAGGCGCTTGTCGGCCGGATCGTCAAGCGCGCCGAGGAAGCCGCGGCCGCTGGCCAGCCTGTGCGCAAGGACGACAATGCCGAAGTGTTCGAAGAGCGCCTGCGCGAGTATTACAAGAAGACCGCGCCGTTGACCGGATACTATTATGCCAAGGGCGCCCTGCGTACGGTCGACGGCATGGGCAGCATTGACGCTGTGACCGAAGAGATCGAAGCCGTCCTGGCGTCGCTCTGATCCAGCCCAATTCTCCGAAAGGCCGGCTTTCCAGAAAGCAAACCGGCCTTTCGGGCCACGGGTCGCATAAAATAAGCTTGCGGAGAGGTTGACGAAAGCCTGCCTGTTCCGCTATGACCCGCGCAACTCGCGACATGCAGGCGATCGGTGCGATTCCTCGAAAGTTTGGGGAAACGGCGCTGGTCGCTTTTAAGCATGCCGCGATCAAAGACGAAGCATCCGCCGGTGCGCCTCTGGGCGTCGTCGGTGCGTGCGACAGGACTACCCCGCAAGGGCCGGCCTCCACCGGACGCGGGTCAACGATAACCCGCCGGCTCGACCGGCCCACATGGAGAAGCATATGGCCCGCATAGCAGGCGTAAACATTCCGACCAACAAGCGTGTCGTTATCGCGCTGACCTATATTCACGGCATCGGCCGCAAGTTTGCAGTCGAAAT
>NZ_JACIYP010000062.1 GCF_014359905.1 Hoeflea sp.
TGTGAACTGACAGGTTGAAATGAGACAGCCCGGATGCGGTGACGCATCCGGGCTGTTTGCATGTCAGGCGAGAAGAACTCAGTTCTTCTTGGCTTCCGCCTGGGCCTCTTCAAGCTTCTTGCGGGCTTCCTCGGCCTTCTTGGTCATCTCTTCCTGCATCAGGCGCTGGCGCTCCTGAAGTTCGGACTGGGCGATCGGCTCGCCGTCCCAGGCCTGGGTAAAGCCTTCGAGCGAAATCCGCAGCGGGTTCGGGGTGCGCTGATAGTTGACCGATGTCAGAACCAGTTCGCCGCCCTTCTTGTAGGATGCGATCATTGCGTCGGTGAGCAGGATTTCCGCCACGCAGGTCTCCGGCATGCAGATTGCATACTCCACGCGCTGGGCCTGTCCGCCATCGACCTGCAGGCCGACGCCCGGAGGGATAAGGCGCGCGGTCGGAACCGTGACCTGGAGGATCTTGCGGTTCACCTTGCCGGTCACATCAATCAGGCCGATTGCCGTGAGCAACTGGCCCGAGGGAGCGGTCACGATGTTCTGGACAACACACACATCATTGTCTTCCTGCTTCGTGCAGGTCTTGTACCAGCCCTGGTTTGCGCCTTGCGCGAAAGCGGGTGCCGGCACGAAGGCGGCGGCGACGCCGGCCGACATGATGGCTGCGAAAAAGGTCTTTGTGGTGGCGTTCATCTGTTTCCAATTCTCCTGAATTGCGCCTCCGGGGCGGCGTTCGATTTGCGCGGTGTCCGCGCCCTCATGACTATGCCGGGCCTTCTCGATTGAAAATGCGGCGACAGCAAGGCTTTGGTCGGCTTCGTGTTAGCGCGGTCACACGCCAATATCCAGCCCGGACGCCGCTTGACGTCAAAAAAACCGCCTCATTTTCCCTCCATGGTGGCCTGCCATGGAGGCCACGTATATCGTCTGGCCGAGAATCGGCGGCTGAAACCCGCGGCTGGGCCGCGCGTCATGCCCTGGAGAGGATGAGGAATGAGACGATTGGTGGCGGCACTGGCCGTGATTGCAGGCGGCATGATGGGAAACCTGGCTTCCGTTCATGCGGAGCCGGTGCATGGCATCGCCATGCACGGGGAACCGGCATTGCCGGCCGATTTCGACCATTTTCCCTATGTGAACCCCGATGCGCCGAAAGGCGGCAAGGTGACATACGGCGTCGTCGGCACCTTTGACAGCGTGCGGCCGTTCATCGTCAGGAGCATGCGGACCTCTGCCCGTGGCGTGGTCGATGAGCAATTCGGAAACCTGGTCTATGAAACGCTGATGCAGCGGTCCCAGGATGAGCCGTTCACGCTTTACGGGCTGCTGGCCGAATCCGTGGAATGGGACGAGGACCGCAGCTTCATCCAGTACAACCTCAATCCCAGCGCGCGCTGGTCGGATGGCGAGCCGGTGACCGCCGACGACATCATCTTCACCATGGAACTGCTGCGCGACAAGGGCCGCCCGCCCTTCAGCACAAGGCTGAGCCGGGTCGCCAAAATGGAAAAAATCAACGATCTGTCCGTGCGCTTCACCTTCAACGAGCAGTCCAACCGCGAGTTTCCGCTGATCCTGTCGATGTCGCCGGTGCTGCCCAAGCATGCAACCGATGCGGAAACCTTCGACCAGTCCACGCTTGAGCCGGGGATCGGCTCGGGACCCTACCGGATCGGCGAGATAAGGCCCGGCGAACGCATCACCTTCCAGCGCCGCGAGGACTACTGGGCAAAGGACCTGCCGATCAAACGCGGCATCGACAATTACGACGAGATCTCGGTCGAGTATTTCCTGTCCGAAACCTCCCTGTTCGAAGCCTTCAAGAAGGGTGTGATCGACGTCTACCCGGAAGGCAGCGCCACCAATTGGGCGCGCGGCTATGATTTCCCTGCCGTGGCCGCCGGAGAGGTGGTCCGCAAGGAGTATGAGCGCCAGACGCCCTCGGGCATGTACGGCTTTGTCTTCAACACCCGCCGGCCGCTGTTTGAGGATGTGCGGGTGCGCGCGGCGCTGACCCTGCTGTTTGATTTCGAATGGGCCAACCGCAGCCTTTACGGCAACGCCTACACCCGGACGCATTCTTTCTGGGACAGCTCGGAGCTGTCGAGCCACGGCAAGCCCGCCGATGCGCGCGAACGGGAAATTCTCGCCCCCTTCCCCGACGCGGTATCGGACGAGATCATGGAGGGCACGTGGTCCTTGCCAGTCACCGATGGCTCCGGGCGTGACCGCAAGGTCAGCCGCGCGGCGCTGACGCTGCTGCAGGAGGCAGGCTACCGGATCGAGGGCGGCAGACTGCTCGACGAGTCAGGCCAGCCCTTCGCCTTCGCCCTGATGACCCAGAACGAGGGTCAGGAGAAGCTCGCGGTGGCGTATCAGCGCTCGCTTGCCGCACTCGGCATCGAGATGTCGATCCGCACCGTCGACGACGCCCAGTATCAGCAGCACTCGCAGACCTTCGACTACGACATGATCATGAAATCCTATCCCTCATCCCTGTCTCCCGGCATCGAACAAGTCGGCCGGTGGGGATCGGTCTCGAGCAACCGGGAAGGCTCGTTCAATTTCGCCGGTGCTGCGAGCCCGGCCATCGACGCCACGATCGAGACGATGCTCAATTCCCGGACGGCCGATGATTTCCGCTCGTCGGTGCGGGCATTTGACCGGGTTTTGCTGTCGGGGCACTATGTCATTCCCACGTTTCACCTGAGCAAGGCGTGGGTTGCGCATCGCAGCCGGATCGCTGCCCCTGACGGCCCGCCACCGCTCTATGGCTATTACCTGCCCGCATGGTGGGACAGTTCAGCCAGGCCCTGAGACATCAAAAAGGTACATCCATGACCGTTCCCTCGCTCACCATCGACATCGTCTCCGATATCATGTGCCCCTGGTGCTACATCGGCAAGAAACGGCTGGAAGCCGCCCTGGACGAGGTCGGCTCCGAGATGAATGTCGAAGTCCGCTGGCGACCCTACCAGCTTGATCCGACCCTGCCGAAGGAAGGCAAGGACCGGAAGCAGTATATGGAGGACAAGTTTGGCGGGCCGGAGGGCGCCGACAAGGCCTATGCGAATGTCCGCGCCGCAGGCGTCGACGAGAACATCCCCTTCGCCTTTGAAAAGATCCCCGTCTCCGCCAATACGCTGGACGCGCACCGGCTGATCCGATGGGCCGGATCGCTGGGTCCGCTCGCGCAGGACACGGCGGTGGATGCCTTGTTCAAGGCCTATTTCGAGGACGGCCAGAACATCGGCGACGATGCGGTGCTGATCGAGGCGGGCCGGCGTGCGGGCCTGGAGACCGAAGTGGTCGAACGGCTGCTTGCGGGCGACGCCGACCGTGACACTGTCAGCGCCGAGATCGACCAGGCGCGGCAGATGGGGGTGACCGGCGTGCCGTGTTTCATCATCGACATGAAATACGCCGTCGTCGGTGCGCAGCCCGCCGAAGCACTGGCCGACGCCATGCGCAAGGTGGCCATGGAAAAACAGCGGCAATCGACAGGAGACGCCGCTCCGGATCGGGACTGAACCGAGGCACCCGGTCAGCCGGCCAGTTCGGCCAGCTGCGTCATCACCACGGCCGCACCCGTCAGCCGCTTTTCCGGCGTCGGCAGGTCGCGGATGAAGACCACGCTCTGGTCGGGCCGGATCTTGGCCATCTGCCCCTGCTTGGAGATGTGGCCCACCAGCGCTGCCGGATTGGCGAATTCCTTGTTGCGGAACTGCACCACCACGCCCTTCGGCCCTGCGTCGAGTTTCTCGACATTGGCCTTGCGGCACAGCGCCTTGATGAACACGATCTTCAAGAGATGCTGCACCTCGATTGGCAAGGGCCCGAAGCGGTCGATCATCTCGGCGCCGAAGCCGTCGATGTCGCCCACTTCGGTGATGTCGCCCAGCCGCCGGTAGAGCCCCAGCCTGAGATGCAGATCCGGCACATAATCCTCCGGAATCATCACCGGGGTGCCGACCGTGATCTGCGGCGACCAACCGGTGTCGACGATCGCGTCCTCGCCGCGCACCTCGGCGACCGCCTCTTCCAGCATGTGCTGGTAGAGTTCGAAGCCGACTTCCTTGATATGGCCCGACTGCTCCTCGCCCAGGAGATTGCCGGCGCCGCGGATGTCGAGATCGTGGCTTGCGAGCTGGAATCCTGCGCCGAGCGTATCGAGCGACTGCAAGACCTTGAGGCGCTTGTCGGCGGTCGCCGTCAGCGTCTTGTTGACCGGCAGGGTGAACAGCGCGAAGGCGCGGACCTTGGATCGGCCGACCCGGCCGCGCAACTGGTAGAGCTGGGCCAGGCCGAACATGTCGGCGCGATGGACGATCAGCGTGTTGGCGGTCGGCACGTCGAGGCCGGATTCGACAATCGTCGTCGACAGCAGCACGTCGTACTGGCCATCGTAGAAGGCGTTCATGATGTCGTCGAGCTCGCCCGCTCCCATCTGGCCGTGGGCGATGGCGAATTTGAGTTCCGGCACGTCGGAGCGCAGGAAAGCCGCGATATCGTCGAGGTCGGAGACGCGCGGGCAGACGTAAAAACTCTGGCCGCCGCGGTAATGCTCGCGCATCAATGTCTCGCGGATGGTGACCGGATCGAAGGGCGAGATGAAGGTGCGGACCGCCATCCGGTCGACCGGCGGCGTGGTGATGAGCGAGAGTTCGCGCACCCCGGTCATCGCCAGTTGCAGCGTGCGCGGGATCGGCGTCGCCGAGAGCGTGAGCACATGCACGTCGGACTTCAACTCCTTGAGCCGCTCCTTGTGCTTGACGCCGAAATGCTGCTCCTCGTCGATGATCAGGAGGCCCAGATTGGCGAAGGTGATCGAAGATCCGAGCAGCGCGTGGGTACCGACGACGATGTCGGTCTTGCCCGCTTGCAGCTCGGCCTTGGTCAGCGCCAGTTCCCTGGCGCCGACCAGGCGCGAGGCCTGGGCGATGCGCACCGGATAGCCGCGCAGGCGCTCGGTGAAGGTCTTGAAATGCTGGCGCGCCAGAAGCGTCGTCGGCACCACAACGGCGACCTGCGCCCCGTTCATGGCGGCGATGAAGGCCGCGCGCAGCGCCACCTCCGTCTTGCCGAAGCCGACATCGCCGCAGATCAGCCGGTCCATCGGCTGCCCCGCTGCCAGGTCCTCGCGCACCTTCTCGATCGCCGCCATCTGGTCTTCGGTTTCGTCATAGGGGAAGCGGGCGGAGAATTCGTCGTAAAGCCCCTCGGGTGCGGCGAGCACGTCGGCCTTGCGCATGTGCCGTTCGGCGGCGATGCGGATCAGGCCTTCGGCCATGTCGAGCAGCCGTTTCTTGAGCTTGGCCTTGCGCGACTGCCAGGCCACGCCGCCGAGCTTGTCGAGCTGCACCTCGGCGCTGTCGGAGCCGTAGCGGGTGAGGAGTTCGATGTTCTCCACCGGCAGGAACAGCTTGGCGTCGCCGGCGTAATGCAGCTCCAGGCAGGCGTGCGGCGCGCCCGCGGCCTCGATGGTGCGCAGGCCGATGAACTGGCCGATGCCGTGTTCGGCGTGGACCACGTAGCTGCCTTCGTCGAGCCCGGAGACCTCGGAGATGTAATTCGCGCCGCGCCGCTTGCGCTTGGCGCGGCGCACCAGCCGGTCGCCCAGCACATCCTGCTCGCCGATGACGACGAGGTCGCCGATCTCGAAGCCGCCTTCGATGGCGAGCACGGCGGCCGCGGCCTCCCCCGGCTTGAGCGTGTCGAGCTCGGCGTGGCTGTTGATCCGCACGACGCGCTTGAGCCCGTGCTCTTCGGTGACCTGCAGCAGCCGGTCGAGCGAGCCTTCGGTCCAGGCGGTGATCAGGACCTTGCTGCCCGCGGCGCGTTTCGCGCCCACATGGCCGACGAGCTTTTCGAACAGATTGACCCTTGCCGCGTCCACGGATTTGTCGGCTTCCGCCTCAGCCGCCCAGCGCGGCCCGGCAACGGTCTCGAGCTCGATCACCCGGCGTTCTGCAGTCTCCGGCTGATGAAACGGCGTGAGTCGGATCGCATTCCGTCCATCGAGCCCGGCGATCAGCTCCGGCGTGTCGAGATAGAGCAGATCCGGCTCGATCGCCTTGTAGGGCGTGGCGTGCATGCTCTTGGTCTTCTCGATCGAGAGCGCCGCCGCACGCGCCTCGTAGTGATCGACGATCTGTGCGCGGCGTTCGCTGGCGGCCTCCGCCAGCATGTGGTCGCCCGCGATCCGGAAGCCCGCGAGATAATCAAACACCGTCGCCATGCCGTCATGAAACAGCGGCAGCCAGTGCTCCATGCCGGGATAGCGGCGGCCCTCGCTGATGGCCACGTAAAGCGCGTCGTCGCGCGTGGCGGCTCCGAACCGGGCGAGGTAGTTGGTGCGGAACCGGCTGATGGTTTCGGGCTCCAGCGTCACCTCGCTCATCGCATTCAGCGCCAGTTCCTTGGCCTGGGTGGTGGTGCGCTGCGAGGCGGGATCGAAATGCCGCACGGTTTCGAGCGTGTCGCCAAAGAAATTGAGCCGCACCGGCTCTTCTTCTCCGGGCACAAAGACATCGAGAATGCCGCCGCGCACCGCATATTCACCCACTTCCCGCACGGTATCGACGCGCTCGAAGCCGTTGCGGGAGAGCCGGCCGGACAGGTCCTCCATCTTCAGCCGGTGGCCGGGGCGGGCCGAAAACCCGAGACCCGACACCACCGTTTTGGGCGGCACGCGCTGCAGCATGGCGTTGACGGTGACGATCACGATGGCCGGATGCGGATTGTCGGCAAACCGCGCGAGCGATGACAGGGCCGAAAGCCGTCGGGCCGAGATATCGGCGCCCGGAGAAACGCGGTCATAGGGAAGGCAATCCCAGCCCGGCAATGTCAGAACCGGAATATCGGGCGCGAAAAACGCGAGATTCTGCTCAAGATCAGCCATGCGCTGACCGTCGGAGATGATGTAGGCGAGAGGGCCTCCCGCGCGCGCAAGCTCTGACAGCGCCAGCGCCTCCATGCCCTGCGGAACGCCCGATAGCGTGACCGGGGTCCTTGCGCCTGCGACAAGCGCTGCCGGTATGACTGGCTTCATGATCGGGTCGCCTGCCCTTGCACGTCCGCCTGCTTCGGCTCAAAATCCGGCACATAGGCGCGCATGCGCTCGAACATCGCGGTGCGGAACCGTTCGGGAATCGCCTCCTCGCCGGTCACCCAGCGGAAAATGTCCGCATCTTCCTCGGCCATCAGCAATTCCAGCTCGTCAAGTTCCGCATCATTCAGCCGCGCAAGCTCGGCATCGGCAAAGCCGCCGATCACCAGGTCCATTTCGCGGATGCCGCGGCGCCAGGCCCGCACGAGAATGCGGCGGCGGCGCGGGTCAAGGTCGGCGCTTGAACGTGTCGTTCCGGTCATGATCTGCCTTTTTCGGTTGGAGGGTTTCCATATCCTGTCGCTGGCCGGTTGTCAGCCTTGCCTTTCAGCCAAATTTGCAGTTCATCTGGGCTCATGCGACCGCTCGAGCTCGATCCCCTGTTCAAAACCGTTGAATCCCTGCCCGGAATCGGCCCGAAGCTGGCCGAAGCGCTGGCGCGGGTGACCGGCCGGGATGGACCCGACGACACCCGCGCCCTCGATCTGGTGCTGCTGCCGCCGCACGGGCTGATAGACCGCTCGCGCAAATCCGAGATTGCGCTGGCGCCGGAGGGCGTGATCGCCACGCTCAAGGTCCGGGTCGACCGCCACCAGCCCTCGCCGCCGGGCCGGAAGGCTGCGCCCTACCGCGTCTTCGTCCATGATGAAACGGGCGAAATGGCGCTGACCTTCTTCCACGCCAAGCAGGCGTGGCTGGAAAAGCTGCTGCCGGTGGGCGAGACATTTCTCGTCAGCGGCAAGGTCGAGTGGTTCAACGGTCGGCCCTCGATGGTTCATCCCGATCATATCGTGCCCGAGGCAGAGGCGGAGAATTTTCCGCTGGTCGAGCCGGTCTATCCGCTGACCGCCGGCCTGTCTCCCAAGATCCTGCGGCGCTCGATCGATTCCGCACTCGCGCTGTTGCCGGACCTGCCGGAATGGGCCGATCCGCATCTGGTTGCGCGCAACAGCTTTCCCGAATTCTCCGAGGCCGTCCGGCAGCTGCATAACCCCGAGACAGCCCACGACATCGATCCGCTCACCCCCGCCCGCCGAAGGCTCGCCTATGACGAGCTGCTCGCCGGTCAATTGTCGCTGGCGCTGGTGCGCCAGACGCTGCGCAAGCTGCCGGGCGTGCCGGTGGTGGCTGAAGGCAGGTTCCGCCAGGCTATCCTGGCCGCCTTGCCGTTTTCACTGACCTCGAGCCAGGAGACCGCGGTGCGCGAGATCCTTGCCGACATGGCCGGTACCGACCGGATGCTGAGGCTGTTGCAGGGCGATGTCGGCTCCGGCAAGACCGCGGTGGCCATGCTGGCGATGGCCGATGCGGTGGAAGCCGGCGGTCAGGCGGTGCTGATGGCGCCGACCGAAATTCTCGCCCGCCAGCATTACGCGACCATCGAGAAGATGGCGCAGGCTGCGGGTATCGAGGTCGTGGTGCTGACATCGCGCGCCAAGGGACGCGAACGAACGGACCTGCTCGACCGGATCGCCTCGGGCGCTGCGCAGATCATCATCGGCACCCACGCGCTGTTCCAGGAATCGGTCGTCTACGCCAATCTGACGCTTGCCGTGGTCGACGAGCAGCATCGCTTCGGCGTGCACCAGAGGCTCAGACTCACCGCCAAGGGCACGGCGCCCCACATGCTGGTGATGACCGCAACGCCGATCCCGCGCACCCTGGTGCTGGCGGCCTTCGGTGACTTGGATGTCTCCAAGCTCACCGAAAAGCCCGCCGGAAGGCAACCGATCGCCACCGTCACCATTCCCGACGAACGCCTAGGCGACATCATCGCGCGGCTCAAGACCGCCGTGCTTGACGGCAAGAAGGCCTACTGGATCTGCCCGCTGGTCGAGGATTCCGACGAGAGCGACCTGATGAGCGTGGAAAGCCGCCATGCGAGCCTGGTCAAGGCCTTCGGACCGGATCTCGCCGCTTCCGTCGCCCTCGTGCACGGGCGCATGACGTCGGAGGAAAAAGACCAGGCGATGAGCGCCTTCAAGGCCGGCCAGACCCGGCTGCTGGTCGCCACCACGGTGATCGAGGTGGGCGTCGACGTGCCCGACGCCACCATCATGGTAATCGAGCATGCCGAGCGCTTCGGGCTGGCGCAGTTGCACCAGCTGCGCGGCCGGGTCGGGCGCGGTGACGGCGCCTCGAGTTGCATCCTGCTCTATCACGGCCCGCTCGGAGAGACGGCGGAAGCCCGCCTCAAGGTGCTGCGCGAAACCGAGGACGGATTCCGCATCGCCGAGGAAGACCTCAAGCTGCGCGGCGAAGGCGAAGTGCTGGGCACCCGCCAATCCGGCCTGCCGGGATTTCGCTTGGCCGATCTTGCCGTGCATGGCGATCTGCTGGAGATAGCCCGCACCGACGCGCGCAACGTGCTCGACAGCGACCCGGGCCTGTCGGGCCCGCGCGGGCCGGCCCTGCGCATGCTGCTCTATCTGATGCGCCGTGACGAGGCGATAAGGTTCCTGCGCGCCGGATAAAAGATGTCAGGTTTGCGCCGGCCTGGGCTTGCCCTGGACCGGCAGCGTCCGGGGAAAATCGGGGGAGACCAGACCCGCGGAAATCACCATCTTTGCCGCCTCCTCCACGCTCATGTCGAGAATCAGGATGTCCTTGCGCGGCACGAACAAGAGAAAGCCCGACGTCGGGTTGGGTGTGGTGGGCAGGAAGACGGAGATCGGGTCGTCTTCGGGCATCCGGTGATTGACTTCACCCTTGGTTTCGGTGGCGATGAAGACGATCGACCAGAGCCCCTTGCGCGGATATTCGATCAGCCCCGCCTGCTTGAACGAGCCGCCCTTCTCCGCCAGCACCGTCTGGAAGATCTGCTTGAGGCCCTTGTAGAGGTTGCGCACCAGCGGCATCCGGTCGAGCAGCGATTCACCGAAGGCCACGATCGAGCGGCCGACCAGATTGGCGGTCAGGAAGCCGATCAACGTGATCAGCACGAGCGCGGTCAGCAGGCCGAAGCCGGGCACGGCGAAGGGAAGATAATAATCCGGATTGTAGAGGGCCGGGATATAGGGTTTGACCCAGCCATCGACCCAGCCGATGAAGGTCCAGGTCAGATATGCGGTGATGAAGACCGGCGCCACGATGATCAGCCCGGTGAGGAAATAGTTCCTCAGCCGCACACCAGCGCCCGGCCGTTTCTGCTTTTCGCTCATCTTCGACCCTGTCCCTGGACTGCCCGCGCCGAATGGTGCGCCGCAACACTATGATAATGGTGTCGCCTGCCCGCCAAGACAAGACCCGGCAGCGGGAACCTTATCCGGAACCGGACTATTCGACCGTGACCGATTTCGCCAGGTTGCGCGGCTGGTCGACATCGGTGCCCATGAACACCGCCGTGTGATAGGCGATCAGCTGCACCGGCAGGGCGTAGAGGATCGGCGCCACGATCTCGTCGACGACCGGCAGCACGATGGTAGCCATGGTCTCGAGCGTGGTGGCCTCAGCACCCTTCTCATCGGTGATCAGGATGATCCGGCCGCCGCGGGCTGCCACTTCCTGCATGTTGGAGACGGTCTTTTCGAAATGCCGGTCATGCGGCGCGATGACGATCACCGGCATGGTCTCGTCGATCAGCGCGATCGGCCCGTGCTTGAGCTCGCCCGCGGCATAGCCCTCGGCATGGATATAGGAGATTTCCTTGAGCTTGAGCGCGCCCTCGAGCGCCAGCGGAAAGCTGGTGCCGCGGCCGAGATAGAGCACATCCTTGAAGCGGGAGAGTTCGCGCGACAGCGTTTCGATCTGCGGCTGGATCGCGGTGAGCACCTGGTTGAACAGCCGCGGCGCCTCGACCAGCGCGCGGACCATCTTGCCTTCGTCTTCAGCCGACAATGTGCCGCGCGCCCGGCCGGCGATCATCGCCAATGCAGCGAGCACGGAAAGCTGACAGGTAAAGGCCTTGGTCGAGGCCACGCCGATTTCCGGGCCGGCCAGCGTCGGAAACACCGCATCCGACTCCCGCGCAATGGTAGACTCGCGCACATTGACCACGGCGCCGATGGTCAGCTTGTGGTCTCGGCAATAGCGCAGCGACGCCAGCGTGTCTGCGGTTTCGCCCGACTGGGAGATGAACAGGGCGGCCATGCGGCCGGTCAACGGCATTTCCCGGTAGCGGAATTCGGAAGCGACATCGATTTCCACCGGCAGCCGGGCGAAGCGCTCGAACCAGTACTTGCCGACGAGGCCCGCATAATAGGCCGTGCCGCAGGCCGACATCGCCAGCCGGTCGAGATTGGCGAAATCGATCTGCGAGGACTCGAACTTCACCCGGCCTTCGGCGAAATCGATGTAATGGCTCAAAGTGTGAGACACCACCTCCGACTGCTCATAGATTTCCTTTTCCATGAAATGCCGGTGATTGCCCTTGTCGACGACATAGGCAGCCCCTTGCGATCTCTGCCGCCGGCGCTCGACCAGCTTGCCGGTGCGATCGTGGATCTCCAGCAAATCCCGCTCGATGACCACCCAGTCGCCATCGTCGAGATAGGTGATCTCGTCGGTGAACGGCGCCAAGGCGATCGCGTCAGAGCCCAGAAACATCTCGCCCTGTCCGTGGCCCACGGCGAGCGGCGGTCCGGAGCGCGCGCCCAGGATCATGTCCGGCTGGTCCTCAAACAGCACCGCCAGCGCATAGGCGCCCTCAAACCGGCTCAACGCCTTCTGCATGGCCTCGCGCGGGCTGAGTCCTTCCTGCCTGTAGGCAGCCAGCATTTGCGCCACCACTTCGGTGTCGGTCTGGCTGGAGAACGTCGCGCCCTTGGCCAGGAGTTCGGCGCGCAACGGCGCGAAATTCTCGATGATGCCGTTGTGGACCACGGCGACGCCGTTGCAGAAATGCGGATGCGCATTGGCTTCGGTCGGCGCGCCATGGGTGGCCCAGCGGGTGTGTCCGATGCCGACATGCCCGGCCAGCGGCTCTTCCCCGAGCTTGCGGTCGAGATTGGCGAGTTTGCCCTCGGCGCGGCGGCGTTCGAGCTTGCCGTCCTTGATGGTGGCGACGCCGGCGGAATCATAGCCGCGATACTCAAGCCGCTTGAGCGCATCCACCAGGAGCGGCGCCACTTCGCGGTTGCCGACGATGCCAATTATGCCGCACATGCAGTTCTCCCCGGATAATGTGTTGGCAAAGCTCTTATCGGGCAACGCCAGGTTGGACCAGTGCCGTAACGCTTTGGGTCCGCTCAATTTTCGTGACACCCCGTAACCCGTCTCCGAGCGTGTGTCAGGACCGCGGCTTATTTGTCAGCGCCTTGATGGCGGCGATCTTTTCCCTGAGCCTCGCGGCCCGGCCCGGTTTTGTCTCCTGCCGCGCCCGGGCAATCGCCAGCGCATCGTCCGGCACATCCATGGTGATGACGCTGCCCGAGCCGACATAGGCGCCGTCGCCGATCCGCACCGGCGCCACCAGCGAGGAGTTCGATCCAATGAAGGCCCCTGCCCCGATTTCGGTCACATGCTTGTTCTGGCCGTCATAATTGCAGGTGATCGTGCCCGCGCCGATATTGGCGCCGGCGCCGACAACGGCATCGCCGATGTAGCTGAGATGATTGATCTTGGCGCCGGCGCCGACGCTCGCCTTCTTGGTCTCGCAGAAATTGCCGACCTTGGCCTTTTCCGCCAGCTCGGTGCCCGGACGCAGCCGTGCGAAGGGCCCGATCATCGCGCCGGGGCCGACATCGGCGCCTTCAAGATGGCTGAACGCATGGATCACAGCGCCGGCGCCCACGCGCACGCCGGGGCCGAACCAGACATTGGGCTCGATCATCACGTCAGGCCCAAGTTCGGTATCGAATGACAGGAAGGTGCTGGCCGGATCAATCATGGTAACGCCCGACAGCATCGCCGAATGCCGGGCGCGGGCTTGCCAGACGGCTTCGATTTCGGCCAGTTCGGCGCGGGTGTTGCAGCCCATCATGTCTTGTTCGGGCGCTTCGATGGCGACGCATCTGAGGCCGCGCGCGCGCGCGATCTCGACAATGTCGGTGAGATAATATTCGCCCTTGGCGTTGGCATTGCCAATGGCTTCGAGCAGGCTCACGGCCTCTTGTCCGGCGAAGGTGATGACACCGCCATTGCAGAAATCGATGGCGAGCTCCTCGTCCGAGGCCTCCCTGTGCTCGCGGATGGCGACCAGCTCGCCGTCACGCTCGACAAGCCTTCCGTAGCCGGTGGGATCGGCGGCGCGAAAACCCAGAACCACGACATCCGCGCCGCGCGCGCGTTCGGCGGTCGCCGCCAGCAGGCTATCGGCATTGATCAGCGGCGCATCGCCATAGAGCACAACGACATCGTCGTAGCCCTCGGCGATGATCTCGCGCGCCATCAGCACGGCATGCCCTGTGCCCTTGCGTTCGGTCTGCTCCACCGGCGTCACCGGAACATCAACCCCGGCGCTCGCGGCCTCGGTGACGCGTTCGGCATCGCGGCCGACGACCAGCGCCACCTTGCTCACGCCGGCAGCCGCGGCCGTGCGGGTGACATGGGCGATCAGCGGCAGGTTTCCAACCGTGTGCAGCACCTTGGATTTGGACGACTTCATTCGTGTCGCATCGCCCGCCGCAAGCACGACAGCCAGACATGTCCGCGCCATTCCCTCACCCCTTCATCGAATCGCTTGTTTACCCGTGCCGGAGCCTATAGCACCGGACGCGGTATTTATCCCCTTCAAGCCATCCTTGCCAAGACATGGACCGAGCATGCCCGCTGCCCCCGCAACTGCCGCACGCCCCTCGCCCAAGCGCTTCATCCCGCTTGCGGTGATGCTGCTGACGCCGCTTTTCTTCTCGTCCAATCTCATTTTCGGACGCTACACGATCCCCGAAACGGCGCCCTTCACACTGGCCTTCCTGCGCTGGGCGGCGGCGGGCCTGCTGCTCTCGCCCTTCCTGTGGATGGCGCGCGACCGGGTGCGGGCCTACATCACGACCTACCCGGTTCACTGGCTGACCCTGGGGTTTCTCGGCATGGGGATCTGCGGTGCGGGCGTCTATTACGCGCTGCAATTCACCACCGCCACCAACGGCACGCTGATCTACACCACGTCGCCGCTGATGATCATCATCCTCGAACGGCTGTTCTTCGGCCGGCCGACGAGCCCGCGCGAGATCGCCGGGATCGGCATCGGCTTTCTGGGTGTGGCGATCATCGTGCTGAAGGGGGATCTGGCCAGCCTTGCGGGCTTTTCCTTCAATCTCGGCGACCTGATGTTCATCGCGGCAGCGCTGTCCTGGGCCGGCTACTCGGTGCTGCTCAAGGGGCCGCGCACGACGGGCCTGCCCGTATCGGCGCTTTTCGCCACCATCACCGTGTCCGGTGCGATTCTTCTCGCGCCCTTCGCCCTGTGGGAATTCCTGGCGGGCGCGCCCATGCCGGTCACCTGGAACGCCTGGGGCGGGATCGCCGGCATCGTGGTGTTCTCGTCGCTGCTGGCGTTTTCGGGCTACCAGTACGGGGTGGCGCGGCTCGGCGCCTCGACGGCGAGCGCGTTCATGTATCTGCTGCCGCCCTATGGAGTCGGTCTCGCCGTGCTGGTGCTGGGTGAACCGTTCGAGGCGCACCACGCCGTGGGCATCCTGACGGTGCTGTCAGGCCTGGTGCTGGCAACCGCGCCGCGGCGGCGGCCCTGACTGTCCGTGGATCAAAATCAGCCGATCATGCCAAGCGCCGGGAAGGTCTCGAGCAGCCAGTAGGCCATCGTCGCCATTCCGCCGGTCAGGAACAGGATCCCGGTCAGCACCAAGAGCGCCCCGGTGATTTTCTCGACCGTTCCCAGATGCTGGCGGAAGCGCTGCGCGAACCGCATGAAGCGCTCGGAAAACAGGGCCGCAATCCAGAACGGCACGGCAAGGCCCAGCGAATAGGCAGCCAGCAGAAGCGCGCCGGAGCCGACCGTGTCGCGCGCCGCGGCCACGCCCAGCACCGCGCCGAGCACGGGGCCGATGCAGGGCGTCCAGCCGAAGGCAAAGGCGAGCCCCATCAGATAGGCGCCCGACAGCGTCGCCGGCTTGCCGCCGCCCGCAAAGCGGGCCTCGCGGGCCAGCACGCCGATCCTGAAGGCGCCGAGGAAATGCAGGCCCATCAGGATGATCACCACGCCGCCGACCTTGGCCAGCAGATCCATGTGGCTCCGCAGCGCGCCGCCGATGCTCGAGGCGCCGGCGCCCAGCGCCACGAACACCGTGGCAAATCCCAGCGTGAAGAACACCGAGGCGAGCACCACCGCCCGGCGGGTTTCCGACGCCCGGGCCGCCGCCCCCGAACCGCGGAAATCCTCCACCGACACGCCCGCCATGTAGCACAGGTAAGGCGGCACCAGGGGCAGCACGCAGGGCGAAAGGAAGGACAGCGCGCCCGCGAGCAGCACGGTCAGCAGCGGAATGTCGGCGATGGTCACGAAACCGGAGCCCTTTGAGACATGTGTCGGATCGGCCGCGGAGGCCTGTTTGTTTCGCGCCCCTTCTAATGCCCCTGACGGCGGAGCGCCAGTCACGTTTTGGAAACTGCCCGTGATCCGTGTCCCGTGATCACCCCCATGGAGACGCCCTGGTGCCACGCGGGAATGCCCATGGACCCCCGGGCTCTGCCCATCGCTTGATACGCGCGCCGCCCATCGACCGCCGCTCCCCGACCGGCGCATTTGTTGCATGCCGTCACGCTGTCTGGCGGCCTTGCGGAGGCGCTTTCCCCGCCCTCCCCGGGGCCCGGGAATTTTCTCTCGCAACCGCAGTGTTTTGCGGTTGACCCCATGCGGATGCCTGCCTATGTTCCGCGCCACTCACGGCCCTTGGCGCAACCGCGTCGATGAGGGCCCGGGAGCGCGTAGCTCAGCTGGTAGAGCAACTGACTTTTAATCAGTAGGTCCGGGGTTCGAACCCCCGCGCGCTCACCAAAATCGCCGAAGCCTGTCAGAACGGCAACACCAGGGGCACCAGGACGACGCTGGTGATCAGGCAGATCACCGCAAAGGGCACCCCGATCCGCAGGAAATCAGCGAAGCGGTAGTTGCCTGGACCCACGACCAGCGTGTTCACGGGCGACGAGACGGGCGTCATGAAGGCGGCCGAGGCCGCCAGCGCCACGGTCATCGCGAAGGGATAGGGCGACACGCCCAGCACCTTGGCGACGGCGAGCGCCACCGGCGCCATCAGCACGGCGGTGGCGGTGTTGGAGATGAACAGGCTCAGCGCTGCCGTGGCCGCAAAGATGGCGGCCAGAACCAGCCGGGGCGAGGCTCCGTCCAGCACGGAGAGCAATGCCCGCGCCGCGATCTCGACCCCGCCGGTACGTTGCAGCGCCAGGGAAAAGGGCAGCATCCCGACGATCAGGATCAGGCTCTGCCAGTGGATCGAGCGATAGGCCCCTGCCATGTCGATGCAGCGGAACAGCCCCAGCAGCAGGCATCCGAACAGGGCGGCCTGCACATTCGGGACAATGCCCCAGACCATGAGCACCACGACCAGCGCCAGCACGCCCACGGCCAGCGGCGCCCGGTGTCGGGCAGGCACGGCCTCGTCGGATTCGGCGGGCAGATCCAGGAGCACCAGGTCGCGCCGCTCGTCCATCAGATTGCGGATCGCGCGCCAGGGCCCGACGGTCAGCAGCGTGTCGCCCGCGCGAAGGGGTTCTTCGATCACGCTCTCGGACACAGGCCTGGTCCCGTGCTTCATGCCGATCACCGACAGGCCATAGGTGTCGCGGAAGCGTGCCCCGGTCACGGTCTGCCCGATCAGCCGGGAGGTCGGCGGCACGATCATCTGCGCCATGCCGATATCCTGCGCCGTGTCGGTGAACCAGAGGCCCGAGGCCGGCAGCGCGATCAGGTCGTGCGCCTTCGCGAAAGCACTAAGATCGAAGCCGGCCTCGGCCTGCTTGTCGATCAACAGAACGTCACCGGCCTCCAGCACCGTCTCGGCGCGAGGATCGATCAGCTTGCGGCGAAACCGGCCGCCGCGCTCGACGGCGACGATGTTGATGCCGGCGCTGCCGCGCAGGTCAAGCGTATCGAGCCGCTTGCCAGCCAGCGCCGAGCCGGGGCGAAGGCGCAGCCGGTGCTCGCGCCCGGCCAGAGCGAATTCCGTCACCCAGCCGGTCAAGGCCGCACGCGCCGGCGGCTCAGGAGCGGGACCGGGAGCCAGGAAGCGGCGCGCCACCAGCATGTACAGAATCGCGAGCACCAGAACCGGTACGCCAAAGGGCGTGAAGGCGAAGAAGCCGAAGCCCTCGTGCCCTTGCCGGATCAGTTCGGAATGAACCACAAGATTGGGCGCCGTGGCCACCAGCGTCATCATCCCGCTGATCAGCGCCGCCATCGAGAGCGGCATCATCAGCCGCCCGGCGGGGATGCGCGCATTGCGCGCGATGCGCAGGACGATGGGAATGAAGATCGCCACCACGCCCGTCGAGGACATGAACGACCCCACACCCGCCACGATCACCATCAGAAGGACGATCAGCTTCGCCTCGCTGGCCCCGGCGCGCGCGGTCAGCCAGTCGCCCAGCCGCTGCGCCACGCCCGTGCGCACCAACGCCTCGCCGATCACGAACAGCGCGGCGATGAGAACGACATTGGGATCCGACAGGCCCGCCAGCGCCTCGGACATGGAGATCACGCCGGTCATCGGCAGGGCGACCATCATGATGACCGCGACCACATCCATGCGCGGCCGGTTGATCGCGAACATGACCACCGCCGCCCCCAGCAGGGAAAGAACCATCGCAAGTGGAGACATGGGCTAGACCTCGCGCAGCAGCGGCGCGGCGCAGTGATGGGTATGGAAAGTGCTCATGCCTGCGGCGGCACGGCAGGCATGTCCGGTTTGAGACTTACAATCTGTCCCGCCAGATGGCTCGCGGCGCTGCGGCGTGCCCCGCGCGCATGCTCTTTTGGCAGCTCCTGCCCGACCACGGGAAGGATGGCAAACGCCGGGCCAGCCTGCTTTGCAGGTTGCGCCGCTTGCTTGAAGGCAGGCTGTGAGCGGCTTGAAGGATCGGAGGCAACGCGCAGGGTTTTCGTCATGAGGATACTGGTTCCGGCCATTCTTCAAACAATTCCGACCATGACAGCGAAGCGCCGAGTTGTGAACCGCAAAACCGCCATCGGCCAAGCCCTGCACTTCCCCCTGGACATCGCAGCGATGCACCGGCGACCTGGCCATGTTTCCCAGACCAGCGTCTCACCCAATCGGCAGCGCCCTGACCCGTTCAAGCAGTGCCGCGATGTCGCCCGCCAGAAGCTCCGCAACACGCGTGGCGATGCGCGGGAGCGTGCGCTTGCCGCTGATGGCAAGGGTGATGTTCTGCGGAGCGACGTTCTGCCCGGTGACCGGAATGGCGACGATCCTGCCATCGAGCAATTCCTGGGCAACATCGAGTTCCGAGGTCAGAGCGGCGTGACTTCCGGACATCACCATCTGCTTCAGCAACTGCAGGGAGTTCGTCACGATGGGCGGTCGATCTCCGGAAAACACCCAGCCATGCCGTGCCTCCAGAATGCGCCGGATGGCAAGAGAGGGGCTCTGCACCACGATGGGGTGGTCGCGAACCTGCGACAGTCGCACCTCCTTCTCTCGTGCCAAGGCATGGCCAGGCGCTGCGACGTACAGGAGCGGCAGTTCCTCGCTCCACAAAAGGTGGAGGTCGCGTTGCGCGCGAACGTTGAAGGCAAGGGCGATGTCGGCATTGCCGGCATCGAGTGCAGCGATGGCATCGTCCGGCGTGCCGATCACGACATCGATCCGCACCTTGGGATAGATCTCGGCGACATGATGCAGGAAGCGCGGCAGGACGCTGTTGACGAGGCTATCCATCGTCACCAGCCGGATATGGCCAAGATCGACGCCCTGCATCTGCTTGACGTCAGACCAGATGCGGTTTTCGTCGGCTTTCCATCTCCGGGTGAGCACGATGAACATCTCGCCAACCGGCGAAAGCGTCATGCCGGTCGAGGTCCTGTCGAAGAGCGGCACGCCGAGCCGGTCTTCCAGCAGCTTGATCTGACGGTCGATCGCGGACGCGGCGATGCCAATGGCGCGCGACGCCGCCTGGATGGACCCATGCTCGGCAACCGCCTCAATGTAGTGGAGACCGCGGGGAACGAGGTGTAGCGCCATGGCATCCCATTCGAAAATATAGAACGCAGGATTGCCCATAATGTCATGGATTGCAATGGTGCTTTGCCGCTAGCCTTTCCTCATCAGCAAGGAATGAGCGATCCATACCGATGAGCAATCCGATCGAAACTCTCAACGCAGCACCCCGAAATGCAGCCATTTCGGCAATAGCGCCGCTGGTCGAGCGTTCGGCATGGGTCGCGGAGCTGACCGTCGACCGGCGTCCGTTTGCCGATCACAAGGCGCTTGCCGCCGCACTGGTCGCGACGATCACCGTCGCAGGACCGGCGCGCCAGCGGTCCATGTTCAATGCGCATCCGGAACTTGCCGGTCGCGAAGCGATCGAAAACCGCATGACCGAAGCCTCGATCAGCGAACAGCAACGGCTGGGTCTACATTGCCTCTCGCCAGCAGACGCCCGGCGCCTTGCACGCCTCAATGCGGCCTACCGTGACCGTTTCGGTCATCCATTCATCGTTGCCCTGCACCGCGTGCCCGATTTGTCGTCGCTTTTCGAAGTGTTCGAACTGCGGCTTGCTGCATCGCCCCAAGAAGAACATGCAGCCACTCTCGCAGAGATCGCGTCGGTGGTGCATTCCCGTGCCGCCTCGGCATTCGGACAGCCTGAACATGCCTCCCTCAACGTCACCGCCACAACCCCGGAGTAAGATCATGAAAGCCCTTCTGCCCATCATCGCCGCCTCCATCATCGCCTTGTCGGCAACCACCGCCAGCGCAACGGACCTGATCAGGGTCGCCGGAAACTTCGCCGTGGAGCATGCGTCTTCTCTCGCCATGGCAAAATTCGAGGAGGAACTCGAGCGCCTGTCCAACGGCGAGATCGACGTCAACATCTTCCCTGCGCAGCAACTGGGAGGGGCCGCCGAGAACGTCCAGGCAGTCAAGATCGGCGCCGTCGAGATGATGTGGGTCGGCACCGCCTATCTGACCCGGACCGTTCCCGAACTCGAAATTGTCGGGCTTCCGTTCCAGTTTCCCTCTCGCGAACAGGCATTCGCCATCGTCGACGGTCCGGTCGGCGCAGCCCTCGACGAGAAGCTGTCGAGGGAGGGCATGACCTCCATGGGATACATGGAGCTCGGCTTTCGGCATCTGACCAACAATGTTCGTCCGATCGAGACGATCGACGACATTGCCGGCCTCAAGATCCGCCTGCAGCCCAATGAGACGCATCTGGCGACGTTTCGAGCGCTTGGCGCCAACCCGGTCGCGATGGACGTGAAGGAGCTCTACTCCGCGCTCGAACAAGGCGTGATCGACGGCCAGGAAAACCCTTTCGCCATCATCAATGTCGCGGGCTATGCGGACGTGCAGAAGTATCTTTCCAACACCGGTCATTTCTTCGACTTCATCTCGGTGGCGGCGAACAAGGACTGGTTCGATGGTCTCGATGCCGACAAGCAGGCGATGGTCCGCGAGGCCATGGCGACGGCTGTCGCGTATCAGCGGCAGCTGGCTGCCGAACAGGACGCGGCCGGACTTGCGACGCTGACAGAGAAGGGCATGTCCTACACGGAAGTCTCGCCGGAGCTCGCCTCCATGCTGCGCGAGAAGACCGCCGGGGTGGCTGCGGAAACCAAGGGCCGCCTCGACCCGGAACTCGTCACGCTGCTTGATGATGAGACCGCCAGGCTCGGCATGTAGGCCGATGGCGCTCGACCATCTCCTTGCTTCACTGCTTGCGCGCGCCGACAGGGGCGCGCGCCTTGTCGTCATGGCGAGCGCCGCGCTCATGGTGATCGTGGTCTTTGCCCAGGTGGTCATGCGTTACGTCTTCAACGACTCGTTCGACTGGGCCGATGAGGTGAGCCGTATCGCCTTCGTCTGGACGATCTTTCTGGCCATCCCGCTCGGCCTGCGCGATGGCACTCACGTCGCGATCGAACTGGGTGTTGCCCGGCTTCCCGTTTCCCTGAGGCTGCTTGTTGCCCGCCTCATGAGCGGGATCGCGGCAGTGATGATGGGAATCGTGTTCTGGACGACAATCGGCGTGGCGCTTGCCACGTGGTCGGAACGACTTGGGTCCATCAACATCACGTCGAGCGTGTTTTTCTTCCCGGTCATCATTGGCGCCCTCCATTCAGCGCTGCATCTGGCCCATCTCAGCCTCTTTCCCGTGGAGCCGCGCGCATGAGCCTGCTTGTCATCGCCCTGTTCCTTTTGCTTGCCTTTCTGGGAATGCCGCTGGCCTTCTCGCTCGGATCCGCAGCCTTGGCGGGCCTCTGGCTTGCCGGGTTCGACGCGTCGGTGATGGCAACCCGTCTTCTCAACTCGGTCAATTCGTTCCCGCTGATGTCGATCCCGCTGTTCATGGTCGCGGGAGAGCTGATGCTCAAGGGCGGCATCATGGACCGCCTGGTCGATTTTGCGAACGCCTTCATTGGACGGGTGCGCGGCGGACTGGCGCAGGTGACCATAGTCGCCGGCGCCGGTCTCGCCTCTGTCTCGGGTGCGGCGGTCGCGGACGCCTCGGCGCTCTCGTCGACGCTCGTGCCCGCCTTGCGTCAGCAGTACGGGCTCGGATTCTCGACCGGAATCGTAGCGGCGGCAGCCAATCTCGGACCGATCATTCCACCTTCGGGCGCGATGATCGTCTATGCGTTCATGGCGGGATCCAGCGTCTCGGTCGGGGGCCTCTTCATGGCAGGGGTGGTGCCGGGCCTGATCCTGTTCGCGACCTTCATGGTCCTGTGCTGGTTCATTGCCTGGAAGCGCGATTATCCTCTGGCGGGAGCGCCCACGACGCTCACCAACATCCTGCGGGAGCTCCGCCGCAGCTTCATCGTCTTCCTGATGCCGGTCATCGTGATCGGCGGCATTGTCGGGGGCATCTTCACGCCGACAGAGGGAGCCGCGGTCGGCGTGTTCTACGCGCTCTTTCTCGGCTTCTTCGTCACGCGCCAGCTCAAGCTTGCCCACCTCCCCGGTGTCCTGCTCGATGCCGCCAAGACGACGGCTATGGTCGGCGCGATGATCGCTTTCGCGTCGACGGTCACGTTCCTGTTCACCATCGACCTGCTGCCCATGAAGCTCGCGGGCGCGATGCGGGGCATAACCGACGACCCGTTCCTGTTTCTGTGTCTCATCGCGCTCATGCTTCTCGTCGTCGGCATGTTCCTGGAATCGAACGCCGCCTACATCATGCTCGTTCCCCTGTTTCACCCGATTGCCCTCCAGTATGGAATCGACCCGCTCCATTTCGGTTTTCTGTTCGTGCTCAACCTGGTGATCGGCATGCTGACGCCTCCGGTCGGCGTCGTGTTGTTCGTGGTCTGCGGCATAACCGGGGTCAAGATGGGCGAGCTCGTGCGCGAAAGCTGGCCGTTCATTGCGGCGATGTACGGCGTGCTCGCGCTGTGCATGATTTTCCCCAGCCTCGTGACCTGGCTGCCTGAAAGGCTTGGCTACTGATGAGACTGCTGCTGATCAATCCGAACACAACCCGGGACCTGACCGATCGTCTCGTCGCATCAGCGGTCCGTGTGCTTCCGTCGGATGTGGAACTGCTGACCGCGACGGCATCGACGGGTTTTTCCTACATCTCATCGCGTGCCGAGGCCCAGATTGCGGCGGTCGGCGTTCTGGAAGTGCTGGCGGAGCAGACCCGCAGCATCGACGCGGCGATCATAGCTGCCTTCGGCGATCCCGGGCTTCATGCTGCGCGGGAACTGTTCGACCTGCCGGTCACCGGCATGTCCGAAGCGGCGATGATAATGTCGCTGTCGCTCGGGGAACGCTTTGCCTTCGTGACCTTCTCGCCACGGCTTGGCCCGTGGTACGCGGAGCAAGTGGCGCGGGCGGGGTTGAGCGCACGGTTTGCGGGGATTTTCACGCCCGAAGAAATGTTCGGATCGATCGCGAGCGTGGCCGAGGATCTGCGGTCCCCGCTTCTGCGCGTCTGTCTTCGCGCAGCAAGCGAGGCCGATGTCGTCATCCTTGCAGGCGCGCCGATTGCCGGGCTGGCTGCAGACATTGCCGGCGAAGTACCGGCGATCCTGATCGATCCGATCCAGGCCGCAGTCCTGCAGGCCGTGGCGCTGTGCCGTCTGGCGCCGAAGGGTGCAGATTCCGGCAGCTTTGCCAGACCTCCCGGAAAAGACAGCACCGGACTTCCAGATGCACTGGCCTCCTGGATAGCACGGCGACCGTGATCGGGGGACGCGCTCGTTGACTGGATAGAGGCCTGAGGCCCCGGTTGCCGCAGCCGGATCCGTCACGCTTTCGGAGACCGCCTCGAGACGCCGCGGCATCGGTGATAAAGCGGATCTTCATCGGACGCACCCCGGCCGGCGGGCCTTTTCGCAAACCGACGAGAACGCGTTTGAGGGATCCTAATCGAACGTGTTCAGACCGTTGTTGAGGTGAAACTGCAGGGCATACTGGTAGCTGATGCGGTCGCGCGTCTCAAGCGCCTGGACCACCGAACTGTGCTGCGCCATTGTGCTGGTTCGGAAATCCTGGCTCGACTTGCCTTTTTCCATAATGCGGATGATCACCGGCTTCATGATCCGGTAGATCTCGATCAGCGCTGCATTGTCGAGAATGCTGATCAGTCCGATGTGGAAATTGAAATCGGCCTCCGAGGCGGCTGCGATGGTTTCGGCATTGCCCATTGCGCTGTTGGCCGCGTTCAGCCTGTCGAGGTGGTCATGGGTAACTTTTTCAAACATCGCATCGACGGAATTGACCTCGATCAGCGTCCTGAACCCCTGGATGTCGGCAAAGGACTTGCGTGAAATCGCGATCGTGTTGAACGAGAACAGATCAAGCGCCCGCGCCATCCGATTGTCGATGATCGTCGCGCCGACCTTGGGCCGCACATCAACAACGCCATAGGCCTTGAGCATGCGCATGGCCTCGCGCACCGTGTTCCGGCTGGTCGAAAAGCGCTCGCAAAGCTCACGCTCGGACGGCAGGGCATCGCCGACCCGCAGCACTTCGCTGTCGATCATCGCCCTGATTTCAAGCACCAGCCGGTCCACCGCCGAGCGCGCCCGGGGTAACGGTGCCAGGAGGCTTTCAGTGGTCAATTTGGCGTCTCCAGACAGAAAGCACGGCCCCACCCGGTTGATTTTGTAGGACCAGATTCAGCACATTGGCGCAAATCTGGCAAGATCCACTGCAAAAATCAGTCCTGAAGGCGGTAATTCGGGCTGCGTGGTCTGACAAAATACACAAAAATTTCAGAAAAATCATACTGTATTATTGATCCCTGGCACGATCCGTGTGCATCATCCGCCCACAAGCCGGGAGGGAGGAGGCCCTCTCGGTTGGTACATGATGCATCAACCAAAGGGAGAGAGAGATGAATTTCATGAACAAGCTGGCCGGTCTGGCCGCCGTGACCGTTTCGGTTCTGGCGCTGTCCGGCGCCGCGCTGGCGGCGGACTATGACTGGACGTTCCAGACTTCGGAAACAGCGGGCGAGCCCGGCTTCATCAACAAGCAGAAATGGGCCGAAAATGTCGGCGTCCTGTCCGGCGGCCGGATCAACATCGAAATCCTGCCGATCGGCTCCGTCGTTCCGCATACCGATACGCTGGAAGCCGTGGGCTCCGGCATTCTTCAGGGGCATTTGACCGATCCGAGCTATTTCGCAGGCAAGGACCCGGCTTTTGCGATGATGGGCAATCTCGTCGGCGCCTGGAGCGATCCCTTCGAACTGCTCGGCTTCATGCAATCGGGCGGCGGCGACGAACTCTACGCCGAACTGGTCGAGCCCTATGGCGTCCACTTCATCGGCGCGGCAGCGACCGAGCCGGAGGCCTTCGTTTCGAGCGTGCCGATCCGTACCGTGGAAGACCTCAAGGGTGTGAAGCTGCGTGCGCCCGAAGGCATGGTGTTCGAGATCTTCTCCAAGGCCGGCGCCTCGCCGGTTGCCCTTCCCGGCTCGGAAATTTTCTCCGCGCTCGACAAGGGCGTGGTGGATGCTGCCGACAACACGGTGTTTGCCACCAATCAGGCGCTGGGCATGAACGACATTGCCAACTTCCCGCTCTATCCGGGCTTTCACTCGTTGCCGCTGATCGACATCTCGATCAACAAGGAGATCTGGGATGGCCTGCCCGAAGACCTCAAGGCAATCCTCAACGCTTCGGTCGACAAGTTCAGCTTTGATCACATCTATTCCGTGCGCCTTCTTGACGCCAAGGCAGTCTCCGAGGCGCGCGCCAATGAGAAGATCGAGATCATCAACTGGTCGGGTGACGAACGCGCCAAGTTCCGTCGCATCGCCCAGGACGAGTGGAAGGTCTGGGCCAAAAAGTCCGACATGACCCAGCGTTACTACGATGCGGTCACGTCCTATCTCGAAGGCCGCAACCTGCTCTGAACCAAAACCACCCCGCGCCCGGCGATCTGTCGCCCGGGCGCGGGCATTTTTTTGCCGGGAGGGGCGAAATGGCCGACCACACTGATCCACCAGCGCACGTCGACGGCGACGATGTCGAAATCCGCAGCGGCTTGGACCGCATCGTTGCAGGCTCCGCCAAGTTCTTTGCCTGGGCCATTTTCCTGGCCTTCCTGGTGACTGTGTTCGAGGTGATATCGCGCTATGTTTTCGACGCCCCGACATACTGGGCCCACGAAAGCACCACCTTTCTGATTGCCGCAATATTCCTCGTCGGCGGGCCGATTGCGCTAGCCCGCGACAAGCACATCCGCGTGCGCATATTCTACGACTCCGTGTCGCCCCGCCGTCGCCGCCTGCTCGACATCGTCAACTCGCTGATCGCGCTGGTGTTCTTTGCCGGCCTTGCCTATGCGGCCTGGATCATGTCGTGGAAAGCCACCCACAACCCGAACGGGGAAATCCACCTCGAGGGCACGGGAACATCGTGGAACCCGCCGACGCCGGCCCTGCTCAAGATCATGGTGCTGCTCTGCGTCACGGTCATGTTCGCCCAGACTGTCATGCACCTTGTCAAAGCTGTCCGCCGCGATGCGCCGGGTCCCGCTGACGCCGCTGGAGAGAAATAGCCATGGGCCTGAGTGCGCTTGGCATCGAATACGGCTCCTACCTTCTGGTGGCTGCCATCTTCCTGTTGCTCCTGACCGGCCAGCCCCTGGCCTGGGTCACCGGGCTGGTGGCCCTGATCTTCACCTTCGGCTGGTTCGGCGGCAACGCCCTGCCGCTGGTCACCTCCCGCATATTCGGCTTCATCACCGAATATTCCCTGGTCGCCATCCCGATGTTCATTCTGATGGCCGCGCTGCTCGACCGGTCCGGCATCGCCAAGGACCTGTTCAACGGCATGCGGGTCCTGGCCGGACGCCTGCCCGGCGGTGTTGCCATACAGACGCTGATCGTCGCCATCGTGCTGGCCGCGATGTCGGGGGTTATCGGCGGCGAGATTGTCCTGCTGGGGATTCTGGCGCTGCCGCAGATGCTGCGCCTGGGCTACGACAGAAACCTGTCGATTGGCGTGGTCTGCGCCGGCGGATCGCTCGGCACCATGATGCCGCCTTCCATCGTGCTCATCATCTACGGTCTGGTGGCGAGCGTTTCGATTGCCGACCTGTTCGTCGCGGCCATCACTCCGGCGCTTCTGCTGCTGGGATTCTACGTTGCCTATGTCCTGATCATCTGCCTTCGCAATCCTCAGCTTGGCCCGCCCATGTCCAGGGAGGAGATGGCCGAGGAATCGCTCGCCAGCGCGGTCCGGTCAGTCATCGCGCCTTTGTTCATCGTGGCGGCCGTGCTCGGCTCGATCTATGGCGGCATTGCCTCGATCACCGAGGCGGCGGCATTGGGCGTGTCGGCCGTGCTGGTCGTGGCGCTGGCGCGCCGTGAACAGACGGCAAGGATGCTGCAGGAGGGTCTGGTCCACACGCTCGAAACCTGCGGCATGATCATCTGGATCGGCATCGCGGCCGCCGTGCTGGTGGGGGTCTACAACCTCATGGGCGGCAATCGCTTCGTCTCCGGCGCCATCCTCAGCCTTAACGCGCCGCCAGTGGTGATCATCATGGTCATGATGCTGATTCTGCTGGTGCTGGGCATGTTTCTGGACTGGATCGGCATTGCGCTGCTCACCCTGCCCATCTTCGTGCCGATCGTCATCCAGCTCGGCTACGATCCCATCTGGTTCGGCATCCTGTTCGCGGTCAACATGCAGGTATCCTATCTTACCCCGCCATTCGGCCCTGCCGCCTTCTACCTCAAGAGTGTGGCCCCGCCGGACATCACCCTCAAGCACATCTACACCGCACTGCTGCCGTTCATCGCGCTGCAACTGGTTGTGCTGGCGATCATCCTGTTCTTCCCGCCCATCGCCACCTGGGCGACAAACTGAGGACCGGACCGCGCGGGACGGTTGCCGGGGAAAATCGGCCCGGTTGTTTTGCTGGCGCGTCGACCTCGAAACCATCGATGCCCGGCGGAGCTTCGCTGCTCCGGACCGGGGCAACAAGGCAGCTGCCGTTCCGGGCTCGCTTGCCCTTTGCGCGTCTGACCCAGGTCCATGTCCCAACACCGGTTCCGGCGTGACCTATTATGTCGTCAATCGATCATGTCGTCAGGGGCCGGGCATCGCAAACCATGGCTTTCGGAATGCGGCGGGCGGGTCATGCAGCGGTTTCTTCCGCATGCATGGTGCGATCATGCGTGCCGGTCACCGCAATGGGTGCGGCAGGTTCATGCGGTTTGATGCGCAGCGCGCGCAGGGCGTTCAGGATCACAGCCACGTCGATGGCTTCCTGCAGCAGCGCGCCCTGCACCGGGGTCAGATAGCCGAGGGCGGCGGCGGTCATGCCGAGGACCGAAAGGCCGATCCCTGCAACAACGCTCTCGACGGCAATCCGGCGGGATGCCCGCGCAATCTCGATACCGGGCCCGAGCCGGTCAACCCGGTCGACCAGGAGCACGACATCGGCCGCTTCGGCAGACGCGGCAGCGCCCCTTGCCCCCATCGCAACGCCTACATCGGCCGCTGCCAGCGCCGGTGCGTCGTTGACCCCGTCGCCGACCATCATCACAGGGCCGTTCTTGCGCTCGGTGAGCACCAGCAGCACCTTCTGATCGGGGCTCAGGCCGGCTCGCAGCCCATCAAGGCCCAGTCCTTCGGTCACGCGCTCTGCGACTTCAACGCGGTCGCCCGTCGCCAGCAGGATGCGGGCGATACCCTGGCTGCGCAGCCCGGACAGCATCACCGCGGAGCCCTGCCGCAGCGGGTCGGACATCACCAGATGCCCGGCCATCTGCCCATCCACCGCAACGGCGACAAGAACCGACCCGGCGGCGAGAGCCGGATGGTCGGCGCCTCGGCGCCCCACCCGCCTGCCGACGAATGCGTCACCGCCCACAATGACACTGTGACCTTCGACGCTCCCAATGACCCCCTCCCCGGGGATCTCCACCACGCCTGAGGGGACGGGCAACACGAGAGCCCGCGCCTTGGCCGCCACGACGATCGCCTGCGCGACCGGATGCTTCGAGGCCTGGTCGAGCGCGGCGGCATAGCGCAGGATGTCATCTTCGCTCATCCCGTCATGGCTGTCGATCGACACGATCTGCGGGCGCCCATCGGTCAGCGTGCCGGTCTTGTCGAGGATCAGCGTGTGGATGCGCGCCATGGTCTCAAGCGGACCTGCGCCCTTGATCAGGACCCCGAAATGCGCGGCCCGCGACAGTCCTGCAACGAGGGCGACCGGCACGGCCAGGATCAGAGGACAGGGCGTGGCAACGACCAGCACGGCCACGGCGCGGATCGGATCGCCTGTGAACCACCATGCGGCGAATGCAATGGCGAGCGTGACCACAAGAAATCCCAGCGACCAGCGGTCCGCCATACGCGCCATCGGCGCCTTCGACCGCTGCGCCTCCTCGACCAGCCGGACGATCCCGGCATAGGTGCTTTGCGCAGCGCGGTGCGTCGCCGTGATGTCGAAGGCCTCGCCGGCGTTGGTCGACCCGCTCATGGCCTCGCCTCCGCTCGACAGGCGCCGGGGCATTGGCTCCCCGGTCAGCGCAGAGGTGTCGACAAAAGCCGTCTGGGAGCACACCGTGCCGTCGACCGGCACCACGTCACCCTGACGGATCAGCAGCCGGTCTCCGGGCTCGATCTCGTCAAGCGGCACATCCTCAAGTCCGCCGTCCCGATGCCGCGTCGCGGTACGGGGCACGCGCGACAGCAGGTCACGCATTTCGCGCCGGGCGCGTCCCTCGGCGAAACTCTCGAGAAACGTGCCGCCCGAGTACATCACCGCCACGACCGCCGCGGCCAGCGTCTCGCCAAAGACGAGTGCTGCCGTCATGGAGAGGACTGCCACGATATCGAGGCCAACCTCGCCCCGCCCGATGCTGCGCAGGATTTCGATCAGAAGCGCGGCGAGAGCGGGCGCAACCCCGATAAACCAAACGATGCTGGCCAAATCGGCTTTGCCGGCAAAATAAAGACCAACCCCCGCGACAAGGCCGGCCACGGCGACAAGCAGAATTGCAGTCTTGAAACGGTCTGTGCGGCCATGGTCCATCGGGTTCGGGTTTCCTGGTAAAAGGGAATCGCCGCGGGGGCTTGAGAGAAGACACTTCCGACTCCGACGCCCCTTGCGCTCCCGCCATCATCGCGCAGGAAAAGAAGCGCGTCGAGCCCCGTTGCCGCGCAAGCCTCCGCCTGGCCCGAACCCGCGCGCGCATCTCTCCGTCAATTCCAGCGAGACTTCGGCCAACTCTCTGTCCGACCGTCAGCGGGCGGGGACCCCGCAGGATCAACCTCTTGAAGGAACCGTATAGTTGCCTCTTACACCGCCGCCAGCAGCTTCTTTTCCCGGTTGGCCCTGAGCCGTGCAAAATCATCGCCGGCGTGGTGCGACGAGCGGGTCAGCGGGCTCGAGGCCACCATCAGGAAGCCCTTGGTGTAGGCGATCTTCTCGTAGCTCTTGAATTCGTCGGGCGTGACGAAGCTCATCACCTCGTGGTGCTTGCGGGTGGGCTGCAGATACTGGCCGATGGTGATGAAGTCGACATCGGCGGTCCTGAGATCATCCATCAGCTGCAGCACTTCGTTGCGCTCTTCGCCAAGGCCCACCATGATGCCCGACTTGGTGAACATCGTCGGGTCGAGTTCCTTGACCCGCTGCAACAGCCGCAGCGAATGGAAGTAGCGCGCGCCGGGGCGCACGGTGAGGTAGTTGCCGGGCACGGTCTCGAGATTGTGGTTGAACACGTCGGGCCTGGCAGCGACGACGCGTTCGAGCGCGCCGGGCTTGCGCAGGAAATCCGGCGTCAGGATCTCGATCGTGGTCTCGGGCGAGGCCGCGCGGACGGCGCGGATCACCTGCTCGAAATGCTCGGCGCCGCCGTCGGCAAGGTCGTCGCGGTCGACCGAGGTGATGACGACGTGGTTCAATCCCATCTCGCGCACGGCGCGGGCGACGTTGTCCGGCTCGTTGGGATCGAGCGCGTTGGGCATGCCGGTGATGACGTTGCAGAAGGCGCAGGCGCGGGTGCAGATCTCGCCCATGATCATGAAGGTGGCGTGCTTCTTGTCCCAGCACTCGCCGATATTGGGGCAGCCGGCTTCCTCGCAGACCGTGACCAGGTTGTTGGCCTTCACGATGGCGCGGGTTTCCTGGTAGCCCTTCGAGTTGGGTGCCCTCACCCGGATCCAGTCAGGCTTGCGCTTGACCTCGGTATCGGGCCGCTTCTGCTTTTCCGGATGGCGCACGCGCTTGGGTTCGGCGGCGGCCGGCAGACTGGCGGCAGGATTGGTTCTGTCGAGAATGGTGACCATGTTCATCCCTGATGCGTTCGCCGGCCATCAAGACCGGCTTTCCGGTAAGTATAGAGGCCTCAACGCAAAAAGTCAGGCCGTCCCTTGCAGGACGGCCCGACTGAAAACGCATAGCTATGGTGTCTGTCGGGCGCGAAAAAGCTCCGCGCCAGTAAAGGCGCTACCGCCTTATGGCGCGCGCAAGCGCTATCAGGATGCAGGCGCCGACGAATCCGACGATCAGATAGACCAGCAGCCCGGTGCCCGTGTAGATGCCCAGCACGCCGAGCAGGAAGTTCAGGAACGCCGCGCCGATGATGCCGAGAATGATGTTCATGAGCAGGCCCATGTTGGAGCGCATGAAACGCTCCGCCAGCCAGCCGGCAAGGCCGCCCACGATGATTGCGCCCAACAGGCCCACGCCGTTCAAATCCATTTTGATCTCCTGAAACGAAAAATTGCACGATCAAAACGCCCTCCGGCCGGAAAAGTTCCCAGCTTGCCTCATCTTTTTTCAATTGCCCCTAGGCGTTGAGCGCCCGTCCATAGGCATCGAGCACGCTTTCCTTCAGCGTCTCCGAAATCGTCGGGTGCGGGAAGATGGTGTGCATCAGCTCTTCCTCGGTGGTCTCGAGGTTCATCGCCACGACAAAACCCTGGATCAGTTCGGTGACTTCCGCGCCCACCAGATGCGCGCCCAGAAGCTCGCCGGTCTTCTTGTCGAAGATGGTCTTGACCATGCCCTGGTCTTCGCCCAGCGCGATCGCCTTGCCGTTGGCCACGAACGGGAAGCGGCCGACGCGGATGTCGAGCCCCTGCTCCTTGGCCTTGGCCTCGGTCAGGCCGACGGATGCCACCTGCGGGTTGCAGTAGGTGCAGCCGGGGATCTTGAGCTTGTCCATCGGGTGGACATTCTTGAGACCCGCGATCTTCTCAACGCAGATCACCGCCTCGTGCTCGGCCTTGTGCGCAAGCATCGGCGGGCCCGCGACATCGCCGATGGCATAGACGCCGGCCACATTGGTCTTGCCGTAGCCGTCGATGACGATGCAGCCGCGATCGGTCTTCACGCCCAGTTCCTCAAGGCCGAGATTCTCGATGTTGCCCTGGACGCCCACGGCCGAGATCATCCGGTCGGCGGTGATCTTCTCGACCTTGCCGTCCTTCAACTCGACATGGGCGGTGATCGAATCGGCAGCCTTGTCGACCTTGGTCACCTTGGCCTCGAGCAGGATCTTCATGCCCTGCTTGTCGAACTGCTTCTTGGCGAAGGCGGAGATCTCGGCGTCCTCGACCGGCATTACCGTCTTCATCACCTCGACCACGGTCACGTCGACGCCCATGGTGCGGTAGAACGAGGCGAACTCGATGCCGATGGCGCCCGAGCCCATCACCAGCAGCGATTTCGGCATCGTCTCGGGCTTCATCGCCTCGAAATAGGTCCAGATCAGCTTGCCGTCGGGCTCGATCCCGGGCAGCGCGCGGGGACGGGCGCCGGTGGCGACGATGATGTGCTTGGCGGTGTAGGTGCCCTCGCCCAGCGTGTTTTTCGGGATGGGACCCTGCGGCTCGACGATCTTCTTCTTCGTCTTGGAGACGACGATTTCGCCCGGCTTGGTGAGTTTCGCTTCGCCCCAGATGATGTCGACCTTGTTCTTCTTCATCAGGAAGCCCACGCCGCCGTTCATCCGCTCGGCGATTCCGCGCGAACGCTTGACGATGGCCTCGATATCGGGCGTGACGGTGCCCTCGAGCTTGAGGCCGTAAGCCTTGGCGTGTTCGGAGAGATGCAGCACTTCGGCCGATCTGAGCAGCGCCTTGGTCGGAATGCAGCCCCAGTTCGAGCAGATGCCGGCCAGATGCTCGCGTTCGACGATCGCCGTTTTCAGCCCGAGCTGGGCTGCGCGGATGGCCGCGATATAGCCGCCGGGGCCGGACCCGATGATGATCACGTCGTAAGTGTTTGACACGCCTTGTCTCCTTTAAAAAGCCAGGGCGGACGGATCACCATCCG